>NZ_LT630450.1:2772500-2807531 GCF_900116045.1 Desulfovibrio piger | reverse complement strand
GAAAAATGCCGCCATGCGGGCCATGACCCAGCCATGCCCCGCCCGAATCCGTCTCGTCCCCGTTGCTCCTGCGCCGCGCCCCGTCCGTCTTTCGGCAGAGCGCCCGCAAGGATGTAGTTTTTTCACGTTGTTCTGTCAACATACGGCGAACGAAAAGACCACGCTTCCGCGCTTTCTGCCAACAGGCGGGCATCCCGCAGCGTATCCTCTGTGGACACTTGTGCGATTCTGCCCTTTTTTTCCCCGTACTGCAAGCCGCAAGGCCTGCCACCAAAAAGAAAGGTCGTTGTCACCGTAATGACAACGACCCCGGGATCATGTTTTTGCCAGGCTACTTGAACTGCACGAAATTCTTGAGCAGGCCCAGCAGCTCGTAGCGCAGGGATTCATCCTGCAGGGCAAAATAGATGTTGGCACTCAGGAACTCGGCCCAGTCCCCGGCATCGAAACGCATGCCGGCCATGCGCACGGCCATCATGCCGCGTTCCTTGGCCATGGCCTGCAGGGCGTCGGTGAGCTGGATCTCGCCGCCGTGCCCCGGTTTGACCTTTTCGAGATAGTCGAAAATGTCCGGTGTCAGCACATAGCGGCCCACGATGGCCATGCGGGAGGGCGCCTCCTCGCGCTTGGGCTTTTCCACCATGTCGCGCACGCGGTACACGCCGGGCGCCACTTCCTCGCCATCGATGATGCCGTAGCGGCTCACCTTTTCCCACGGCACTTCCATGACGCCGATGACGGGCATCTTTTCGGCCATGGCCACTTCGATGAGCTGGCCGATGCCGGGCACACCGCTGAACATCAGGTCGTCGCCCACCATGACGGCAAAGGGCTCGTCGCCCACCAGCTCGCGCGCGCACATGACGGCATGGCCAAGCCCCAACTGGCGCTTCTGGCGCACGGAAAGGATGTTGACCATTTCCGCCACCCGGCGCACTTCTTCCAGTTTGTCCAGCTTGCCGGCACGTTCCAGCACGTCCTCGAGCTGCAGGTTGTGGTCGAAGTGGTCCTCGATGACGTTCTTGTCACGGTTAGTGACGAAGATCACGTCCTTGATATGGGCACGCTGGGCCTCTTCCACAACATACTGGATGACGGGCTTGTTGTAGATGGGCAGCATTTCCTTGGGGATATTCTTGGTCGCGGGCAGGGAACGGGTCCCCCAGCCGGCCACGGGGATGACAACCTTACGAATGTCCTTCATGTTCTCCTCCATCATCGCATGCCCCTCACGGGGCTGTGCTTGGGACATGGTTCTCGACGAAAGCATGTCACGGGCCTGCCGCGGCAGCTCCCGGAACGAATCAGCTCCTCCAGGAGAGGACAAAAAACTAGCGCAGCTCGCGGCTCACCACATCGGCCAGGTCGCGCGCGTAACGGACGACCTTGTCTTCATCCTCGGCCTCGACCATGACGCGGCACAGGGCCTCGGTGCCGGAATAGCGCAGCAGCACACGGCCGCGACCGGCCAGGGCCTTTTCCACGTCGGCCACAGCCTTGCCGATGGCGGGACGCTCCTCGAAGGGCAGCTTCTTTTCCACCCTCACGTTGATGAGCTTCTGCGGGAAGAGGTGCAGCAGGCCCGCCAGCTCGGACAGGGGCTTTTCCTTCTCGCGCACGATGCGCAGCAGCTGCAGGGCCGCCAGCAGGCCGTCACCGGTGGTGCTGTACTGGCGGTAGATGAGATGCCCGGACTGTTCGCCGCCCAGCATGGCGCCGGTCTTGCGCATGGCTTCCATGACGTAGCGGTCGCCCACCTTGGTGCGCAGCAGCGTGCCGGCGCGCTCCTTCATGAATATCTCCAGCGCCAGATTGCTCATGGCCGTGGCCACCAGCATGTTGCCGGGCAGTTCGCCCCGCTCCATCATGGCCTGGGCACCCAGGGCCATGAGCTGGTCACCGTCCAGCACGTTGCCCTTTTCGTCCACCACGATGAGGCGGTCGGCGTCACCGTCCAGGGCCAGGCCCACGTCCGCGCGCACTTCGCGCACCTTGGCGGCCAGGGTCTCGGGATGCAGGGAGCCGCAGTGATCGTTGATGTTGGTCCCGTTGGGGCCGGTCCCCAGACGGAAGACTTCCGCGCCCAGTTCTTCCAGGGCCAGGGGGGCCACCTTGTAGGCCGCGCCGTTGGCGCAGTCGATGACGATGCGCAGGCCGGACAGGGTCAGATGGGCCGGGAAGCAGCTCTTGGTGTACACGATGTAGCGGCCGCCGGCGTCTTCGATCTTGCTGGCGCGGCCGACCCGGTCGGAATCGGGATAGGGCCAGCGCATGTCGGGATCGAGCACCATGGCGGAGATCTCGTTCTCCACCTCGTCAGGCAGCTTGAAGCCGTCGGCATCGAAGAACTTGATGCCGTTGTCCGAATAGGGATTGTGCGAGGCGGAGATGACCACCCCCAGGTCCGCCCGCATGTTGCGGGTCAGGAAGGAGATGGCGGGCGTGGGCAGGGGCCCGGTCATGATGACGTGCATGCCGGCGGCGCACAGGCCCGCCGTGAGGGCGGACTCGAACATGTAGCCCGACAGGCGGGTATCCTTGCCGATGACCACGCGGTGCTGGTGCGAGCCCTTGCGGAAGCGCACCCCCGCGGCCAGGCCCAGGCGCAGGGCCACATCCACGGTCATGGGATAGATATTGACAGGGCCACGCAGGCCATCGGTGCCGAAAAGACGTTCTGCCATGTGTTCTCCTTGCCGGTGCCATGCGCCGGAGGCTACTTCTTGCGGGTAATGGTAACGCTGTCGAACGAGGGATTCAAGATGGTCATGCCTTCCGGCAGCTGGATGCGCGGTTCCGCCGTGCCCTTCTGCCCCGGCTCCAGGGCCGGCGGGACGACCATCACTTCCAGCCGTTTGAGATAGGAGGTGTTGCGGGCCAGGGCCTCGGGCACCTCCACCATGACTTCCACATGGGAAGGCTCCACCGTGAACTGCGAGGCGTTCTGGGCCTCCACCGAGATCTTGCAGCGGCGGGAGACCACCGTGCGCCCGCTGGTGATGGTGTACTGCACCTTCACCGAGGCGGGATTGGAGGTGACCAGGCTGGGGGTGTCCAGCAGCAGGGTCTGCTCCACCGTGGTACCGGCGGCCTTGGGGTCCAGACGGATGCCCAGGGGCAGGTTGCTGATGGACGAGATGACGCCTTCCGGCCCGCGCAGGGTGACGGATGCCGGGGAAACGGTCACGTTCTCCACGGTCAGGGCCCCGCTGCGCAGGGGGGATTCCAGCACGGCCCGGATGGGCACGCTGCGCTCGGCCAGGGTATCGGCCGTGATGACGATGCGGGGCGGCTGCACGTCCACCAGCTCGAAGGCCCGCAGGCTGGGGCCCATGTTGTCCGAGGTCAGGGGGACGATGGTCGTGCCCTTCTTGATGTTGGAAAGATTGATGGCTTCCGTCAGGCTGCGCGACGAGATGGAACGCAGCAGGATCTCCGGCCCGCGCAGGCGCACCTGCACCTTGCTGACCAGACCGTCCGTCACCACCAGGCCGGGGGGGATGCCGTTGTATTCGATGCCCACTTCCAGCTGGACTTCCAGACGGTCGCGCACGCTGACCACATACCACATGCCCACGGCCACGGCAAAGGCCACGAACAGGGAAAGGAGATGGGGGGCCTTGCGGCTGTTCCTAGAGGATATCATTGAGCACCTGCCTCAAGCGCGTGGCATCAAGACTGCGGACGAGCTCGCCCTTTATGGCCACGGAGATCTCGCCGCGCTCTTCCGAGACCACGACCACCACGGCATCGCATTCCTGTGTCATGCCCAGGGCGGCGCGGTGCCGCGTGCCGAACGACTGACCCTTGGCCTCGGCCAGGGGCAGGATGCAGGCCGCGGCCGTGATGCGTCCCTTGCTGATGAGCACGGCACCGTCATGCAGGGGCGCCTTGGGATAGAAGATGTTCATGAGCAGCTGGCGCGACAGCAGGGCATCCACCCGCACGCCCTCGCGCTTGATCATGTCATCCAGCCGGGTGCCCCGTTCGATGACGATGAGGGCCCCCACACGCAGGCGGGCCATCTCCACACAGGCCATGACCACCTCTTCCACGGCCGAATGCTGCAACGCGCGCTTGCGGAAAAGGTTGTTGGTCCCTATCTCGCCCAGTGCCTGCCGGATGTCGCTCTGGAAGATGACCACGATGAGCAGGAACAGGGAGCTGAAGACATGCTGCAGCAGCCAGGTCAGGGTATACAGCGCCATGCTGCGCGAAATGAAATACAGCAGGGTCAGCAGGCCGAGACCGGTCAGCACCGTCAGGGCACGCGATCCCCGCAACAGCTGGATGACCTGGTAGAGCAGCACTGCCACCAGCAGGATATCCAGCGCGTCACGCCATTCAAAAACCACATGTTCCAGCACGGTCCCTATCCTTGGGCATCAGAAAAATCCCCTTCCACGCCACGGGGTGGCGTCCCCCTTTGCCGTCTGCCGCATCACGGATGCCGGGCAGCCGGCGCGCAGTATAAAAACAAGCGCACGCCGGCGCAACAGGCAAATGGCCCGCACGGCACGACAGCTCCTCAGGGCCGGCAGGCCCCTGCAGGATCGCGGAGGGCCGCCGCCAGGGTGAGGGTCCGGCGCGTGGCGGCCACATCATGCACACGGTGCCAGAACAGCCCCTTTTCCCAGAGCAAGGCCGTGGCCACCTGGGTGGCGCAGCCCCGTTCCGGGGTGGTGAGGCCCAGCAGCTGCCCGAACATGGATTTCATGGACAGGCCCAGGAGCACGGGCCGCCCGAAGGCGAGCCAGTCCTCCGCATGGGCCAGCAGCTCCAGGTTGTGGCCCAGGGTCTTGCCGAAGCCGATGCCGGGGTCCAGCACGATGTGCTCTTCCGGCAGACCGGCGGCCGTCAGGCGGTGCAGCCCGCGCTCGAAAAAGGCCATGACCTCGGAACGCACGTCCGCGTAGCGGGGATCCTGCTGCATGACGTCCGGCCGGCCCTGGCTGTGCATGAGCACATAGCCGGGCTTGTACTGGACGAGCACGTCCAGCAGGCCGGGGTCGAAGGCACAGGCCGAGATATCGTTGATGATCTGCACGCCCTCTTCCAGCACGGCGGCCGCCGTGGCCGCATGGTAGGTATCCACGGAGAGCACGGCCCCGGGGATCTCCCGCCGCAGCTCCCGCAGCACGGGCATGAGGCGCAGCAGTTCCTCTTCCGGCTCCAGTGCCTGCGCACCGGGCCGGAAAGACTCCGCCCCCAGGTCGAGGATGTCGGCCCCTTCCGCATGCAGGCGCACGGCATGGGCCAGGCCCAGGTCCGCGGAATCGTGCGTGCCGCCGTCATAAAAGGAATCCGGCGTCAGGTTGACGATGCCCATAACGCCAAAGGGGGCAGAGGTCGTCACCGCCCCGCCCCCAAGACACAGCCAGGAGCCGCCCCGGCGGGACGGCTCCCCAGACAGAGGATTATTGCTTGCGCTGTTCGTTTTCATCGTTGTCCTGCATTTTGCCCGTGGCCGCATCGCCCTGCTCCGCCTTCCGGGGAGCGGCCTCGGCAGCCGTGTCCGCCCCGGGCGCCGCGGCGTCCGCATCGGACGGATCCGGCTCCAGCACGAAGTCCCCGGCAGGGGCGGCCTTCACCGGCTTGCCGTTGGCATCCAGCGGCGGCAGGGGCTTGTTCTCCATGAGCAGATCCAGTTCCTCGCCGCTGATGGTCTCGCGTTCCAGCAGGGCCTGCGCGATGCGGTCCAGGGCCGCACGGTTGTCTTCCAGCAGCTTGACGCAGCGGGCATGGGCCTCTTCCACGATGCGCTTGACCTCGGCGTCCACCAGACGGGCGGTCTCTTCGCTGTAGTTCTTGTTCTGCACCCATTCACGGCCGATGAAGACCTCTTCACCGGTCTCGCCGATGGACAGGGTGCCGATGGCGTCGCTCATGCCCCACTCACAGACCATCTTGCGGGCCATGCGGGTCACGCGCTCGATATCGTTGGAAGCTCCGGTGGTGATGTCGTCAAAGACGATCTCTTCCGCCACGCGGCCGCCCAGCAGCACCACCAGGTTGTTGCGCAGGTAGTTGCGCGAGTAGCCGTGGCGGTCTTCCTCGGGCAGCTGCATGGTCAGGCCCAGGGCGCGGCCGCGGGGGATGATGGTGACCTTGTGCACGGGGTCGGAACCGGGCAGCAGGCGGGCCGCCAGGGCATGGCCGCCCTCATGGTAGGCCGTGATGCGCTTTTCCTCGTCGGAGAGGATCAGGCTGCGGCGTTCGCGGCCCATGAGCACCTTGTCCTTGGCGTATTCGAAGTCGTGCATGTCCACCTTGGTGGCATTGAGCTTGGCGGCCTGCAGGGCGGCTTCGTTGACCAGGTTCTCCAGATCGGCGCCGGAGAAGCCCGGCGTGCCGCGGGCCAGGGTATCCAGGTCCACGTCGGGATCCAGCGGCGTACGCTTGGTGTGGACCTCAAGGATGCGGCGGCGGCCGCGCAGGTCAGGGGTGGGCACCACCACCTGACGGTCGAAACGGCCGGGACGCAGCAGGGCCGGGTCCAGCACGTCGGGGCGGTTGGTGGCGGCCAGCAGGATGACGCCCTCGTTGCTCTCGAAGCCGTCCATCTCCACCAGCAGCTGGTTCAGGGTCTGTTCGCGCTCGTCATGGCCGCCGCCCAGACCGGCACCGCGCTTGCGGCCCACGGCGTCGATCTCGTCGATGAAGATGAGGCAGGGGGCGTTCTTCTTGCCCTGCACGAAGAGGTCACGCACACGGGAGGCGCCCACGCCCACGAACATCTCCACGAAGTCCGAACCGGAGATGGAGAAGAAGGGCACGCCGGCCTCACCGGCCACGGCGCGGGCCAGCAGGGTCTTGCCGGTGCCTGGAGGGCCCACCAGCAGCACGCCCTTGGGGATGCGGCCGCCCAGACGGGTGAATTTTTTGGGATTGGAAAGGAATTCCACCACCTCGGACAGTTCTTCCTTGGCTTCGTCCACACCGGCCACGTCATCGAACGTCACACGGGCCGAGTCCTGGTTGAGCAGGCGTGCGCGGGAACGGCCAAAACTCATGGCCTTGCCGCCGCCCCCCTGCATCTGGCGCATGAAGAAGATCCAGACACCGATGAGCAGCAGCATGGGGAACCACGACACCAGCAGGGTCATGTACCAGGGCTGTTCTTCCGGCGGCTGGGCCTTGACTTCCACCTTTTTGTCCAGCAGACGGGACACCAGCTCGTTGTCACGCGGGGCATAGGTCTGGACGGAGGCGCCGTCCGGTCCGCGCCCGATGAGGGTGTTGCCCTGGATCTCCACAGAATTGATCTGCCCGCCATCCACACGGTTGATGAAATCCGTGTAGGACACCTTCTGGGCCGAGCTCTGCGGCTGCTGGAACATATTGAAAAGCATGACCATCGCAAGGACTATGGCAGCCCAGAGCATCAGGTTGCGACTAAACTGGTTCAATTCGGCCTCCACTACAGAGCGGTAAAGCGTTGTGCTGATGGCGCACGGTCTGCGCCAAGAAGTCAAGGTACTCTGACCGGCGGCACAGTGTCAATCGACACCGGTCAGGGATCAGGAACAAGATAAGTCGCCTTTCCCGTCTGGCAATGGGCGGGGACAGGGGGGAAGGGAAAAACCTGGTGCCGGGCACGGGCCCGCCCCTGCCGCCGCGGCGGGCTTGCTTTCCCCCGGGCTTTGTGGCATAGATGATGACCGTGTGGAGGCGTGTCGTCACCGGTGTGGCGCCCGGTCTTCAAAACCGGTGGCAGGCTTGACCGTCTGCGGTAGGTTCGACTCCTATACGCCTCCGCCATCCCGCCAGCAGTCCGCCCGCAAGCCTCGTGCCTGCGGGCTTTTTTCGTGCCCGCCTCGCCCTTCTTCCGACAACGCCGGGACCAGGCCGGCCCCTGCGGGTGCCCCTGTCCGCAGCAGGCGACGCGCGCCGGGGTGCCGTCGGCAATTGCCTTTTGCCCGCCTGCCGGGCATCATTACCCCATGTCCCGGTCCCCCTCCCCTTCCCCGTTGCCGCCCCTGCTGCTGGCGGCCTGCCCTTTGCCGTCCGGCCCCGGCCCGTCCCCCCTCATGGCGCTGCCGGAGCTGCCGGAGGGACTGCCGGCGGCGGAAGACCTGGCCCACATGGCGGCTTTCCGCCTCCCGGCCGAGCGTGGCAAGCGCCATCTGGCCCGGCTGCTGCTGACGGTGCTGCTGCACCGCGCCGTGCTCTCCGGCCTGCCCGCCCGGCCCTCCGTGTGCTGGCATCCCCTGCCGCAGCTCTTCCACCACGCGGCGCAGGCCCGGCGCTTCTTCGCCCGCCATGCCTGTCCCCGCCTGCACCGCCTGCCTTCGGGCCGTCCGTGGCTGGAGGGCCATTCCGTCAGCTTCAGCTACAGCGAGCAGGCGGTCTTCTGCCTGCTGGCCGGTCCCGGTACCTGCCCCGGCACGGATGCCGAGGCCCTGACCAGCCCGTCACCGCCCGCGTCGGCCTTCGCTCCCCGGGAGCTCCCCTCCTGCCTTTCCCCGGCGGCCCGGCAGCGTGACGGCCTGCGCCGCTGGACCATCAAGGAAGCCGTCTTCAAGGCTGCCGGTACGGGCTGCGACCGCCCGCCGCGCCTGCTGGACAGCGGCCGCAGCGGACGGCGCTCGGGCGACCTCGTGCTGGATGCCGTCCGTTACCGCTGGCGACTGCTGCCCTGCCCCGGCCACTGGCTCTGCGTGGCGGTACGGGGGTAATCCTCGGAGATATCCATGCCCGACCATATTCTTTCCCTACCCTCTACCCACTATCTTTTTATTCTCAAGAAGTATCTTCAGTCTCAAAAGACAGCTGAGCTTTCTTACATCAAAGAAAAGGTTAGAAAGCGCGCCTCTGGAGAGAGTTTTAACTTCAGCGAACATCTCCAGGGACTCATCTACGCCTTGCTTTCCAGTCAGGCCGTATGGAAAAAAATCCATGACTATTTACCTGATATCGACAAGATATTTTTTGAATACGACAAAGAAAAAATCCTCATGACGCCGCCTTCTGTCTTTTGTGAAAAAATAAAGGACATCAAATGCGGTAACAGGGCCATCCGCGCCCAAATGCGCTCTTTACGGATACATATCCATATCTTCGAGCGGATAGAAGTGGAGTATGGTAGCCTCGACGATTTCGTGACCTCAGAAAATGCACATCATATCGTAACCATGCTGTCTTCTCCGCTATCCCCTTACAAGCTCCCCATGGTGGGCAAGGCTCTAGCCTGGGAGTATCTGCGTAATGTAGGTATCGATGCCGCAAAACCTGATGTTCATATACGGCGATTTCTGGGAGCGGACAGAATGGGAAGTTGTCTTGCAAGCAGCCCCGCATCTCTTGCAGATGTCGAACAGAAGATGGAACAACTTGCAGAGGAGACAGGGCTTTTAAAGGTCGAAATAGATGATCTTATCTGGCGGTTCTGTGCCAAAGGCTACGGGGAGATCTGTACAGCCAGCCCGGCATGTGAACGTTGTGTCATCGCAGATCGTTGCCACACCTCTCGGCACTGAAGGGACACGAATATACCCGGAATCAGCTCTTCTTCTGAAGGATGGCCAGCGCAATGACGGCGCTGGAAATACCAGCCTCTTTCCCTCCTTGTGCACGGTATAAATTTCGCCGTGACACTCCTGTTCCACTCCTCTCGTCTTTTGTCTTCCCATTTTCTTGCTTTCCGTTGCCTGCCGCACACAAACATTTCTTGCCTTATGTCCGCTTTTGGGTCACTGTGCGCCCATGCTTCGCTTTCATCTGGTCAGCCTCTTCCCGGAGTTTTTCCGCTCGCCCCTTGAGACGGCACTGCTGGGCCGCGCCCGCGAAGCCGGCATCGTGGATTTCTCCTTCCACGATCCCCGCAGCTTCAGCACCAGCCGTCACCATCATGTGGACGACCGCCCCTACGGCGGCGGTCCCGGCATGGTCATGC
The DNA here is from genome assembly GCF_900116045.1 of Desulfovibrio piger. Lineage (NCBI taxonomy): Bacteria > Pseudomonadati > Thermodesulfobacteriota > Desulfovibrionia > Desulfovibrionales > Desulfovibrionaceae > Desulfovibrio > Desulfovibrio piger. The sequence goes on along the minus strand of NZ_LT630450.1, from coordinate 2,797,636 downwards.
AGGGCGAGCCGGTGGCCGCGGCGCTGCGCTCCATCGAAAAGCCGGGGCGCATGATCCTGCTGGCCCCCAGCGGGCGCCCCCTCAATGACGCGCTGGCCCGCGAGCTGGCCCGGGAAGAAGACCTGACCCTGATCTGCGGCCGGTATGAAGGACTGGATGCCCGCCTGCTGGACATCTTCCCCCTGGAGCCCGTGAGCGTGGGCGAAGCCGTGCTCAACGGCGGCGAGACGGCGGCCCTGGCCGTCATCGAGTCCGTGGCGCGGCTGGTGCCCGGCTTCATGGGCAAGGAGGAGTCCGGGGACGATGAAAGTTTTTCCAACGGCCTGCTGGAGTACCCCCATTACACGCGGCCCGACGTGCTGGAAGGCCGCGAGGTGCCGGAGGTGCTGCGGGGCGGGGACCACGGGGCCGTCGCACGCTGGCGGCGCCAGCAGTCGCTGGCCACCACGCTGCGGGTGCGGCCCGACCTGCTGGACAGCGCGCCCCTGGCGGCGGAAGATGCCCGCCATCTGGCCACGCTGCCCCGAACCAGGGCCGGCAGGAACCTTTCGTTCTGCCTCGTGCACTATCCCGTGCTGCTGGGCCGGAAAATTTCCGGCGTTTCCTCTTTGACAAATTTGGATATTCACGATATAGCCCGGATTTCCCGCAGCTATGCGATGGGACCGTTCTATGCCGTGACCCCGCTGGAGGACCAGCAGCGTCTGCTACAGGCCATAGTCCGGCACTGGACGCAGGGCGCGGGAAGCAGGGGCAACCCGGACCGGGCCCAGGCGCTCGCCACGGTTTGTCCTGCCGGATCCGTGGATGCCGCTGTGGAACATCTCACGGAGCGCACGGGCATGCGGCCCCGGGTGGTGGCCAGTTCCGCCTCCTGGCCCGCTCACAAGCACGCGCCCCCGCCGCTTTGTCCGGCGGATGTGTGCCGCATGTGCGAAGAAGGCCCCGTGCTGCTGTTGCTGGGTACGGCCCAGGGGCTGGCCCCCGAGGTGCTCGCCCGGTGTGACGGGGTGCTCAGACCCATACGGTATCTGGGCTACAACCACCTTTCGGTGCGGAGCGCGGCCGCTATCCTGGCCGACAGAATTTTGGGCGATTACAAGTAAGCGCCACAGTTTTTCTTCACGACGACAGCCGTCCCAAGGCTGCGTATTCAAGGAGTAGGGCATGGATATCATCAAGAAAATCGAACGTGAAAACATGCGTATGGATATGCCCGTGTTTCGCTCCGGCGACACGGTGAAAGTGCATCTGCGCATCGTGGAAGGCGAAAAAGAGCGTATTCAGGTGTTCCAGGGCAACGTGATCCGCATCCAGCGCGGCACCACCGACGCCACCTTCACCGTGCGCAAGATCTCTGACGGCGTGGGCGTGGAACGCATCTTCCCCCTGCACTCCCCCTTCATCGACCATGTGGAAGTGGTGAGCCAGGGCCGCGTGCGCCGCAGCCGTCTGTACTACCTGCGCGCCCTCAAGGGCAAAGCCGCCCGCATCAAGCCCCGCGGCCGCTTCTGATCCGCAGCCCGGCGGAATGTCCATGGCGGCCTGAGGGTCCTGTGAACATGCCCGGGCAGAAGAGCAACGGACCGAACCTCACCCTGCCTTGCGCGGGGTGAGGTCTTTGTCGTTTCAGCAACAGAGTGAAAGACAGTGCCCCCCCGTCGCAAACGATCCTCCGCCATACCGGCCCCCGAACAGGGCCTGCTCTGCGCCCCGCCCTCCCGTCCCCTGCTCATGGCGGGCATCGATGAGGCGGGCCGCGGCTGCCTGGCCGGCCCCGTGGTGGCGGCGGCCGTCATCCTGCCGGAACGGTATGACCTGCCGGGCCTCACGGATTCCAAGGCCCTGAGCGCCGCCAGGCGGGAACATCTGGCGCCCCTGATCCGCCAGTGCGCCCTGGCCTGGGGACTGGGCGTGATCTGGCCTGCCACCATCGACCGCATCAACATCCTGCAGGCCACCTTCGAGGCCATGAGCCGCGCCGTGGCCAGCCTCAGGCGCAGGCCCGGCCTTTTGCTGGTGGACGGCAACAAGACCGTGCCCGGGCCCGTCCTGCTGCCGCACTGGCGCAAGCGCCATGCCGACGCCCCCGACCTGCCCCGCCAGCATGCCGTGGTGGGCGGGGACCGCTCCGTGCCCGCCATCTCCGCGGCCTCCATCCTGGCCAAGACCTACCGGGACAGGCTCATGGAGCATCTGGACCGCCACCATCCCGGCTACGGCTTCGCCCGGCACAAGGGCTACGGCACGGCTGACCATTACGAGGCCCTGCACCGTCTGGGGCCCTGCCGCCAGCACCGGCTGACCTTTCGCGGCGTGCTGCCCGACAGGGAAGACGGCCCCGGGACCCGGCAGGGGAGCCTGCTGTGAGTTTTCTGTCCCGCCTGCGCCGTCTGGGCGATCCTCCCGAACCACAGACGGGGCGCGCGCCTGCGGGCGGGGACCACAAGGCCGCCCTGGGCCGTGCCGGAGAGGAGGCCGCCGCCACCCTGCTGCGCGCGCACGGCATGCGCGTCCTGGCCCGCAACTGGCGCAGCGGCCCGCTGGAACTTGACCTTGTCTGCCGGGAAGGCGACACTCTTGTTTTCGTGGAAGTCAAAACGCGCGGGCCGGGCAGCCTGGGCAGCGCCCGGGACGCGGTGGGACCGCGCAAGCGCCAGAGCCTGATCCGGGCCGCACGGGCCTGGCTGGCCGCGCACGACCAGTGGCACCTGCCCTGCCGCTTTGACCTTGTCTGCATCGAACCGGGGCCCGCGGGCCCGCACATGGAGCACATCCGCCATGCTTTCGACCTCTCCGGCTCCGGGCCATCTGTGGATAGTGGCCACGCCTCTTGGCAACCCTGGTGACCTTTCTCCCCGCGCCCGCGAGATCCTTGCCGGTGCCGACCTCATCCTGGCCGAGGACACCCGCCGCGCCGGCCTGCTGTGCAGCCAGTGCGACATCCCGGCCCGCCGCTTCCTGAGCTTCCATGACCACAACGAGAGCGAGCGCCAGGAAGAGGTCCTGCGCCTGCTGCGCCAGGGGCAGAACCTGGCCCTGGTCTCGGATGCGGGCACGCCCCTGCTGGCCGACCCGGGTTACCGTCTGGTGCGCGCCTGCCGGGCCGAGGGCCTGCCCGTCTCGCCCGTGCCCGGCCCTTCGGCACCGGTGACGGCCCTTTCCGCCGCGGGCATCCCTCCCCTGCCCTATACCTTTCTGGGCTTTCTGCCCCGTGATGCCGCGGGCCGCCGCGCCACGCTCTCGGCCTTTGCCCGCACCCCGGGCTCGCTCATCTTTTTCGAGCGCAAGGACCGTCTGCGCGAGAGCCTGGCCCAGGCCGCGGAACTGCTGGGCCCCCGGGCCGTGGCCGTGTGCCGGGAATTGACCAAGACCCATGAGGAATTTATACTTGGTCGTCTGGAGAAATGGCAGGAGCTGCCCGAAGAGCTGCTGGGCGAGATCACGGTCATCATCGGCCCGCCGGAACAGAAGGAACGCGCCGACGAAGCCGGGGCCCGCCGGGCGCTGGACGCCGTCATGGCCGCCGCGGACGGGCGCCTCAAGCCCAAGGAAGTGGCCCGCCGGGCCCAGGAGATGGCCCCCGGCTGGAGCGCCAAGGAGCTGTACGAGCTGCTGACCCGCGCCTGAGCCTTTCTCCGCCACGGAACCGACCGCCCAACCAAGCGAGCCCGTCATGTTGCCCACCCGGACAGCCCTTTCCTGCCTTGCGCGAAGCTGCTGCATCAACGCCGCCGTCACGGCACGCGGCATGCAGCAGCTGGGATTGCTGTTCGCCCTGGAACCGGCACTGCGGCACCTGTATCCCGATGCCGAAGCCCAGGCACAGGCGGCGGCCCACTACAGCGCCCACAGCAACACCCATCCCTACATGCTGCCGTTCTACATGGGTCTTTTGCTGAACATCGAAGAACAGGTGGCCCAGGGCAAACTGCCCTCCAACGCGCTGGACACGGTGCGCCGCACGCTGGGCACCACGCTTTCCGCTGTGGGGGACGGCTTTTTTGAAGGGGGCGTCTTCCCCTGCTGGGCCCTGTGCTGCATCTGCCTCCTGCTGGCCGGGCACACGCTGCCCGCCATCCTGCTGACGGCCCTGCTGGCCGTGGCCCTGCTGGCCTTCAGGACAGGCACGTTTTTCTTCGCCCTGCGCTACGGGCTGGCCGCCCTGGCCTGGCTCAAGCGTCTGGGGCTCATCAACTGGACCGGCCGCATCAAGGTCGTCAATGCCTGCCTGCTGACCGTGGCGGCCGCCATGCTGCTGCCCTACGGCGGGGACCGGCATACGCTCCTCTGGTGTATGGGCGGCGGCGCTGCCGTACTGGCCGCCGCCTGGATCATCGGACGCCTGCATTTGCCGCGCATCGTGCTCTGGCTGATCCTGCTGACCTTCCTCGTGCTCATGGACGCGGGGCTGGTCGGCCTGTAGACGCCGCATCCCGCGGTGCGACGGCAGGAGACACGGCCGCGGGGGCGGAAAGACGCGGCCCGCGCCGCCGCAGGCGGCAGGGACGCCACGGCACCAGCCCCTGCCGCAAGGTCCCCCGCGCGGGGGACCGTCAGGAACAGATCGTATCGGTCGCCCGGGGCGACCAGGGAGAAATATATCATGGCTGAAGTTCAGGAAACGCCCGAAGGCCTCGCCCTTCCCGTCACGCTGCACACGCGTGGCGGGTTGCACGCGCGTCCTGCCGCCCGCCTGGCGCAGGAGGCCCAGCATTTTTCCTCCGACATCCAGATCCAGAGCGACAACGGCACCGCCGATGCCAAAAGCATGCTGGACATCCTCTCCCTCGCCATCTCCGCAGGCTGCTCCCTGACCCTGCTGGCCCGGGGCGATGACGCCCGCGAAGCCCTGACGGCCCTGGCGGATTATCTGGAAAACCTGCAGGACTGATATGGCACGCTCTCTTCTTTTCGGTACGTCCGTCTCGCCCGGTATCGCCATCGGCGTGCTGCGCTTTGCCCATAATGTCCAGACCGTGGAGATGCGCCGCATCAGCCCGCGTGAAGTGGAAGGCGAACAGGAGCAGCTGCGTGCCGCCGTGACCCATGTGCGCGCCGCCCTGCAGGAAGCCATGACCAAGGTCCCGGAGGACCTTGCCGAATACCGTGAGGTCATCGCCGCCCAGATCGAACTGGCCCGCGACCCCAAGCTGGTGGGCAGCGCCCTTGCCCGCATCGAGAAGGAACTGGTCTGCGCCGCCTGGGCCCTGGACAGCACCGTGGAACAGCTGTGCAGCATCTTCCGCAACATGGACGACCCCTACCTGCGCGACCGGGCGCAGGACATCAGGGCCGTGGGCCTGCGCCTGCGCGAATGCCTGGCGGGCAGCTGCGCCCTGCCCGCCGCGGCCGGGGCCGGCATCCTGGCGGCCCAGGATCTTTCGCCCGCCGATGTCATGGACATGGATTTCAAGGACGTGCGGGCCGTCATCACGGCGGAGGGCGGGCCCACCTCGCACACGGCCATCCTGTCACGCGGTCTGCACATCCCGGCCCTGGTGGGCGTCACCGGCCTGCTGGAGACCGGCAGGCCCGGGGAGAGGGTCATCGTGGACGGCCTCAACGGCTGCCTGCTGCTGGCCCCCGATGCCGACGACCTGGCTGCCTATGAGGAACGCCTGCACGAGTACCAGGAGTGGGAGGCCCGCACCCGCAGCGAGTCCCACTGGCCCGCCGAGATGCGCGACGGCGTGCGCGTGGGCGTCCATGCCAACCTGGAACGGCTGGAAGAGATGGACGAGCTGCAGGCCAGCGGCGCCGAGGGCGTGGGCCTGTACCGCACGGAGTTCTCCTTCCTGCGGGAACACCTGCCCAGCGAGGAAGAACTGTATGCCGAATACAGCGCCGTGGCCCGCAAGGCCGCGCCCGCGCATGTGGTCTTCCGTACCCTGGACGCCGGCGCGGACAAGATGCTCCGCGCCCAGGAGGCCCTCAGGGAACCCAACCCGGCCCTGGGCCTGCGCGGCATCCGCTTCTGCCTGCGGCACCAGAAGATCTTCCGCAGCCAGCTGCGCGCCCTCATGCGCGCCGGGGTGGAAGGCAACGTCTCCCTGCTGCTGCCCATGATCTCCGGCCTGGCCGAGGTGCAGAGCGTGCGCCGCATCATGCAGGAGCTGCAACAGGAGCTGCGGGCCGCCGGCCTGCCCCACGCCGCCGACCTGCCCCTGGGCATCATGGTGGAGACCCCGGCGGCCGTGCTCATCGCCGACGCCCTGGCCCGCGAATGCGACTTTTTCAGCATCGGCACCAATGACCTCATCCATTACCTGATGGCCATCGACCGCAACAACCTGCACGTGGGGTACCTCAACGAGGCCCTGCATCCGGCCGTGGTCCGCTCCCTGAAGCGCATCATCGACTCCGCCCACCGCGAGGGCATCGGGGTCTCCGTCTGCGGCGAGCTGGCCGCGGACCCCTATGGCCTGGCCCTGCTCCTGGGCATGGGCGTGGACACGCTCTCGGCCTCGCCGCGTTTCGTGCCGGGCATGAAGCACATGATCCGCCGCCTGGACGCCCGGACCTGCATGGACATGGCCCACAGCGTGCTCATGAGCACCGACGTGACGGCCTCGCAGCGCATGCTGCGCGAACGCCTGCAGGAGAGCCTGGGGGCGGAGCTGGCCTTCCATACCACAAGCATCATGACGAACAGTTAGGAATATGAGCAAGAAACCATCCCCGTCCACCATCGCCGTCAACAAGAAGGCGCGCCACCTGTATGAACTCTCCGACTTCGTGGAAGCGGGCATCAGCCTGACCGGTCCCGAAGTCAAAAGCATCCGGGCCGGCAGGATCAACTTTCTGGACAGCTATGTGGATTTCCGTGACGGCGAGGCCTTCGTGCTTTCGCTGCATATCGCCCCGTACGACAACGCCGGCTATGTGCCGCAGGACCCCGACCGGCCGCGCCGTCTGCTGCTGCACGCCGCCGAGATCCGCCAGATGGCGGCCCGCGTGGAACAGAAGGGCCTGACCGTGGTGCCCGTGCGCATGTACTTCAAGCAGGGCAAGGTCAAGATGGAGATCGCCCTGGGCCGCGGCAAGAAGCTGTTCGACCACCGCGAGACCCTCAAACGCAGGGCCGAAGAACGCGACGCCGCCCGCGATCTGGCCTGACATCATGTGGCGCCCGCCGCTGGCCCCGGGCCTTCTCTGGCAAAGCTGGCTGTCATGCTGGCTGCTGGGCCTGCTGGCGGCACGCTGGCCGGGACCCGCGCTTTGCGCGGGTCTTTGCGTCCTGGTGGCGGACAGCCGGTTGTGGCGCTTCTCCCGCCTGCTGCTGGCCTGCGCCGTCGCCCTGCTGGGCTGCGCCACGGCCCGGGCCCTGCTGCCCGATCTTTCCCCTCCCCCCCTCCTGGAGCGTCTGCACCAGGAGCGCATCCCCACCCGCCACTGGCCCGTGCTGGAAGCCCGGGTGGACGATGTGCGCACCCTGCCGGATCAGCGCCTGCGCATCAGCCTGACCGATCTGCGCCTGGAAGGGGCCGACGGCCAGGCACAGGCCGCCCTCCCCGGGGACGCCTCCTGGACATGGGAACAGGCCGCCGTCTTTCCGCTGCCGGGGCAGACAGTGCGTTTGCAGCGCAAACTGCTGCCCGTGGACGGCCAGCGCAATTTCGGCCTGACCGACTGGGGGTTCTGGTGGCACAGCCACGGCACGGGCTGGCGCATCTGGAGCCGGGGCACGGACGGCCACCCCGCCGTCGGCGGCCCGGCCTCCTCCCTTGCCCGGCAACGTCTGGCCCTCATGCGCCGGTTCCTTGCCGTGCTCCTGCCGGGCAGGACCGACCTGCTGCCGCCCCCGGCCCCCCCCGCCTCTGCCGCGGCCCCTTCGAGGCCATCCGCCGCTGGCGCCCCCATGCCATCCGCCGCCCCCGTGCCCCAGGGCAAGGCCATCCTGCTGGCCCTGCTCTTCGGGGAACGCTTCCTGCTGGAGACGCCCACCGTACAGGCCTTCAATGCCGGCAACCTCTCCCACAGCCTGGCCCTTTCCGGCCAGCACCTGCTCGTGGCCGGTCTGGCGGGGATGTTCGTCGTCTGGATGGCGGCCCGCCTGCATCCGGGCCTCTATCTCTGGCGGCCCCGCAGCGTCCTCATCCCGCTGGCGGCCTGCCCGGCGGCCCTGGTCTATCTCTGGCTGGGCAATGCCCCGCCCTCGCTGCTGCGGGCCGCCGGCATGCTCCTGCTGCTGGCCACGGGCATGGCCCTGGCCCATTTGCGCTGCATGCCGCTGCCCCAGGCGCTCCGGGAACGCCTCCCTGCCAGCGGGCTGGATGTCCTGTGCTGCACGCTGCTCTGCATCACCGTCATCTCCCCCCTGTCCGTTTTCGATACCGGCCTGCAGCTTTCCGCCCTGTGCGTGGCGGTCATCTGCTGTGCCACGCCGCTCATGGGACAGCTGCTGCGCCGCATCCCCCGGACATCCCCCGGCCGGCGTCTGCTCCGCTCGCTGGCCGGCATCCTGCTGGTCTCCTTCTTCATCCAGCTGGCCCTGCTGCCCCTCTCCCTGCTGCTGTTCAACAACAGCGGGCTCTGGTTCCTGCTCAATGTCTTCTGGCTGCCCGTGCTGGGCGCCCTTGTCCTGCCGGGGGCCTTCCTGGGGCTGGGGCTCAGCCTGTGCGGCCTTGCCCCCGCGGCCGCCCTGGTGCTGGATGCGGCCGCCCTGCCCTGCCAGTGGCTGGTGGACGGCCTGCTCTTCCTTCAGGCGCAGGGCTGGCTCAGCGTTCCCCCTGTGCTGCGTCCCCACTGGACGGCCCTGCCCGCCATGGCCTGCCTTTTCCTGGCGCTGGCCCTGCGGGCCGGGCGCCCCGCCCTGCCCCCGGCGGGGAAACGCCTGCTCGTCTGCGGCCTGCTGCTGGCCTGTGCGGGCCCGGCCCTGCGCCTGCACCACAGTCTGGTGCCCAGGCTGGAGCTTTCCGTGCCCGACGTGGGACAGGCACAGGCCGTCCTGCTGCGCCTGCCGCACGGCCAGACCCTGCTTGTGGACGCCGCGGGCAGTACGTCCCGGCGCTGGAACCCGGGGCGCGACGTCCTTCTGCCCCTGCTGGCCGCCAATGCCCGTCCCGCCCTGGACACCATCATCAACAGCCATCCCGACATCGACCACGCGGGCGGCATCCCGCCCCTGCTGGCGGCCTTCCCCGGGGCATGCCTGCTGCACAACGGCCAGCCGGGCAGCGGCCAGATGGGGGACACCTGGCAGGACACCCTGCAAAAACGGAAAAACGTCTCCCTCCATGCCGGGGACATCCTGCCGCTGGGCTATCCCGACGACGGGCTTGCCCTGCATGTGCTGCACCCGCCCCGGCCGGTCCCGGGAGCCCGTGCCTGGGAGGGCAACAGCGCCTCCCTGATCCTGCGTCTGGTCCGGAACGGCCACGGCCTGGCCCTTTTTCCGGGCGATGCCGATGTGGCCGCCCTGCGGCATCTGCTGGCCAGCGGTCAGGAGGTGCAGGCCGATGTCCTGCTGGCGCCGCATCACGGTTCGGACAGCTCCTTCCTGCCGGCCTTTCTGACAGCGGTGCGGCCGCGGCTGGTGGTGGCCTCCTGCGGCGCCTTCAACCGCTTTGGCCATCCCGGGAAACGCCTCAGGCAATGGCTGGAAGAACAGCGGATACCCCTGCTGCAAACAGGCCGTCATGGGCATGTCCGCGTGACCTGGCCCCTGACGGGCCACAGGAGCGGCCCTCCGGCCTGGGATACCGCCCGGCCGGTGCGGCCCTGAACCATACCGGCCCCGCAGCGCTGCAGATGCTGCCCGCAGGGCCCTCTCCCGTGGATCTCCCTTCCCCGGCGCTTTGCCGGAGGCCGGATACGAATGACGGGCCGCCCCCCGCAGGGAACGCCCCGTCGTCCATCATGCTCATGACCTGCCCCCCCTGGCATGTACCGGTCCTGTGGTGCTCCCGGATCCGGGCATCCTTCCGCCGGGCGGCCTGCGGGCTGCCCCGGAACGCCCTTCCAGGTGAAGCGCCGGCGCCTCTGGAAGCAGCCGGGGACGTGAAAAGGACCTTTCCACGCTCGCAGCGGTCCGGGCGGCGGGCCCCGCCGCGGCAAAGGAGGCCGCGGGCCCCTGGGCGGGGAGAGCGCCTCCGCCTTTCCCCGGGAAGCCCTCCTCCCCTAGTGCTGGCACCGCGGACAGGATACCGTGGCCCGGCCGGCGATACGGCTTTTTTCCAGCGTGCTGCCGCAACGACGGCAGGCCTGTCCGCCACGACCGTAGACAAAGAACGTATTCTGGAAAGCGCCCACATTGCCGTTGGCATCACGATAGTCCCGGATGGAGCTGCCGCACTGGGCGATGGATTCCCGCAGCACCTCCTGCACGGCACGGCGCAGACGGTCCGCTTCCGCCTCCGAAAGCTCTCCGGCAGGCCGCCGGGGATCGATGCCGGCCCGGAACAGGGATTCGTCCGCGTAGATGTTGCCGATACCGGCCAGTACGGTCTGATCCAGCAGCGCGGCCTTGATGGCCCGGCCGCCGCGCAGGCGGGGCCCCAGCTCTCCGGGCCCCATGTCCAGCGGTTCCGGCCCCAGCGAACACCAGAAGTCCCAGCGCTCCAGCAGCGCCGGTGTGGCGGCAAAGACCAGCCCAAAGGCGCGCACGTCATCGAAAAAAAGCTGTGCCCGGCAGCGGTCCGGCCGCTGCAGATGGAAGATGACGCGCGTGTGCTTCAGGGGAGCAGCCCCTTCAGGATGGACCATGAAACGCCCTGTCATGCGCAGATGCACGGCCAGGAGCGACGGCACCGGCACAGCGGCCGCCGCGGCCGGGGGCTCCAGATCCAGCAGGGCCAGCTTGCCCCGGCGGCGGACAGCGCTGATGCGCGTCCCGGCCAGCCGCTCCACGGGAAGGCTCAGGGGATGCAGGGAGCGCTCGCGCAGGACGTCCACCCTCTCGATGCGGCACCCCAGTACCTGCGGCCGCAGGGTGCGCACCACGGTCTCCACTTCCGGCAATTCCGGCATAGCCACCTCATACGAAAAAACCTGCCGGCGGCAGGTCCAGAAACAGCGGTGCCGGAGCATTTCCGGCAGCATGGGAAACGACGGCGCGTGCCTGTACCGGCACGGACCGGGAAACGGAAACGGACGGGAGGCGGGGAAAGCCGCACGGAAGCCCCGTGCAGGCGCGCCCGCAGCGGACAACGCCCGGCCCCGCGGGCTAGGCCTGGCCGTCCCCCCCCAGATAGATGTCCAGCAAGCCTTCCGGCGGCGCGATGTGGATACGCTCCCCTTCCAGATCGAAACCTTCGATGAAGGAGGCCTCGGCGGGGAAAAGCACTTCCCTGCCGTCATCGGTCACGATGCTCCAGACCTCCAGCCCGGCGGGGTATTCCACATGATCCAGCACCCCCAGACGGGTGCCGTCGGGCAGCATGACGGCAAAACCCAGCACGTCTTCCACATAGACTTCATCGTCATCCACGGGCGGCAGCAGGTCGCGGTCCACAAGGATCTTCTGGCCGCGCAGGGCTTCGATGTCGTTTCGGCCGGTCACGCCTTCCAGCAGGAGCAGGGGGCGGCCCTTGTGCATGCGCCAGGAACGGGCCCGGGCAGGACGCGGCGGCGCATCGCCCGCCTGCAGCCAGAAGGGACCGTCCAGCAGCGAAGGGGAGTCTGCGTACCAGTCGACGCAGATCTCCCCCTTGATGCCGTGCGGGCGCGCGAGCGTGCCCATATGGATGCGCCGTGCCATGAAGGATTATTCCAGGATCTCGAGCACGACGCGCTTTTTGGCCTTGGTGGAAGCGGCACTGAGCAGGGTGCGCATGGCGCGTGCCGTGCGGCCCTGCTTGCCGATCACCTTACCGAGATCTTCCTTGGCGACCTTCAATTCCAGCACAGTGGTCTGCTCGCCTTCCACCTCGGTGACCTGCACCTGATCAGGGGCGTCCACGAGCGAACGGGCGATAAATTCAATCAAAGCTTTCATTGCTGGCCTCCCGCAAGCCCTGCGGCAACAGGGCTGTTGGTGTGAGCGGACGGTTCCGGCCCGGGGATGCCCCCATACGGAAAACCGCCCTGCGCCTGCGATGCCGCACGACCATCAGGCAGCGTCCCGCAGGGGGCGTTGCCGCGTCAGTACCGCACGCCGGAAGAACATCGGGCCCGTACCGGAAAGCCCGGTACGCCGGTACCCTGCACGGATACCTTAGGCCATCTTCTTGAGCAGGGCGCGGACGGTGTCGGTGGGTTCGGCACCGCGATCCAGCCAGGCCTTCACCTTTTCGGCGTCCAGCTTCACTTCGGCGGGATCGGTCATGGGATTGTAGTAGCCCAGGAATTCCAGCGGACGGCCATCACGACGGGTTTCGTCGTTGGCGGCCACGACGCGGTAGAAAGGATGCTTCTTGCTGCCCAGACGGGTCAATTTCAGCTTAACAGCCATGATTATCTCCTGTTTGTGCTATGGTAGCGTTGCGGGGGCAAAAGAGCAAGTTTGCCCTCCCCCCATTATATCAATGACCAGCGCGTCGCAACGATTTTTTATCGTGTTCCCGGCATCGCCGCAGCCGTCCGGCGATGAGGTCTTCGCCGTGCGTTGCCGGGGAACGGACGCTGATCCGTGCGGACAGACCGCACGGACGGGCCTATTTCTTTTTGCGTTTGGCGGGCCGTTCGCGCTTTTTGCGCTTTTTGGCCGCCGCCGGCCTGCCGTGTCCGGCATCCGGCAGCCCCATGGGCGGCATACCGGGCATACCGCCCATCCCCGGCATCATGCCGGGCATCCCACCCATGCCGCCGGGCATGTTCATGCCCCGGGGCATCCTGGGCATGGCGGGCATCCCCTTGGCCTTGCCGCCCATCATCCCCTTCATCATCTGGCGCATCTGCTCGAACTGGCGCACCAGCTGGTTGACCTGCTGCACCGTGACCCCGGCGCCCCTGGCGATACGCGCCCGGCGGCTGCCGTTGAGGATGTCGGGATTGCGGCGCTCGGCCATGGTCATGGAGTTGATGATGGCTTCGGTCCGGGCCATCTCCTTCTCGGGCATGGCGCCATTGGCTTCGGCCAGCTTTTCACGCAGGCCGCCCATGCCGGGGATCATCTTCAAAATGCTGTCCAGCGAGCCGAGTTTCTTGATCCGGCGCATCTGGGTACGGAAATCTTCCAGGTCGAAGCTGGCCTTGCGCATCTTTTTGGCAAGGGCTTCGGCCTCGTCGGCGTCGATGGTGGCCTGGGCCTTTTCCACCAGGGTGAGCACGTCGCCCATGCCCAGGATGCGGCCCGCGATGCGGTCAGGATGGAAGACTTCCATCTCGGACAGCTTTTCGCCCATACCCACGAACTTCACCGGGGCACCGGTCACCGCCCGGATGGACAGGGCCGCACCGCCGCGGGCATCGCCGTCCATCTTGGTCAGCACCACGCCGGTCAGGCCCAGACGCTCGTTGAAGGACTCCGCCACGGTCACGGCATCCTGGCCGGTCATGGCGTCGGCCACGAACAGGATCTCCTGCGGGTCCACCGCCGCCTTGATGGCGGCCAGTTCCTGCATCAGGGGCTCGTCCACATGCAGACGGCCGGCGGTGTCCAGCAGGACCACCGTGGCCTGCTGCTCGCGGGCGGCTTCCATGGCCTGACGGGCGATATCCACGGGATTCATGTCCACCGTGGACGGGAAGCAGGGCATGTCCAGCTGCCTGGCCAGCACGGTCAGCTGGTCGATGGCGGCGGGGCGGTACACGTCGGCAGGCACCAGGTAGGGGCGCATCTTCTGCTTGCGCAGCAGATTGGCGATCTTGCCCGCCGAGGTGGTCTTGCCGGAACCCTGCAGGCCCACCAGCATGATGACGGCCGGTTCACGGCCCTGCAGGTCCAGGCCCGCGGTCTCGCCGCCGAGCAGGCCCACCAGTTCCTCATGGACGATCTTGACGACCTGCTGCGCCGGGCTGACCCCCTTGATGAGCTCCTGCCCCAGGCACTTCTGGCGGACGTTCTCCACAAAGTCCTTGACGACCTTGAAGTTGACGTCGGCCTCCAGCAGGGCAAGACGCACCTCGCGCAGGCCGGCCTGGATATTTTCTTCCGTCAGCTGGCCGCGTCCGCTGAAGGAGCGGAACACACCGGAAAGGCGATCGGAAAGGCTTTCGAACATGGGAACCCCGCTATCACGTTACACTGAAAGGCTCTGCCCCCTGCCGCAGGACATGGCGACAGATCACGCGGGCCTGGCCAGCGCATACAGAATTGTGATTCATAGGCTGTTTACGCCTTTTCGTCAAGAAAAGACCGCAGGAGCGCCCTTCCGGCGGAGCACCCTGCCGTGCCGCAGCCGCTGCCCCGGCCCGGGGAGGGGGAAGGCACGGAGCGCTCCTGTCCCTGCGGGCAACAAAAAAGGCCGCCCCGGAGGGGCGGCCTGCAGCTGCGGCATCTGCCTAGAAGGTATAACGCAGGCCCAGCATGAATTCATGGTTGCAGGGCTGGTTCTTGAGTTTGGCCCCGTCAGGGAGATCGACTTCGTAGTAGCCCAGGTTCACATAACGGTAGCCCAGGTCCACGGCGAGGCTGTCGGTGATGTCATAGGCCACACCGGCACCCACGTTCCAGGCAAAGTTGGTGCTGTGCTCATCGAAGTTGCCGTGATAGCCCGGCGAGGAGAACGTGTAGTTGGCGTAATTGAAGGCCATGCCCAGGCCCGCGCCCACATAGGGCGTGAAGGCCGTGCTGTTGCGGAAATCATAGTAGAGGTTCAGGAACAGCGTGGACGCGTTCCAGGCACCCTTGAAATCCATCCCTCTGCCATAGTTCCAGCTTTTTTCGCTGTTGCCGCGCAGGGCGTATTCCACTTCAGCACGCACGGGCACGCCGAACTGGCTGTTGAAGTCATAGCCCAGGGCCAGGGCGCCGCCCAGGGTGAACTGGCTGTAGTTCTCGCCCGCGCTCAGGGAATCGACTTCCATGGTGGGATAGTTGTTCTGGATGCTCATCAGGAACTTGGGGGCAAGGTACATGCCGGTACCTTCGGCCTTGGCCAGGCCGGGCAGGGCCAGGGCGCAGACCAACGCCAGGACGGCAAAACAACGTTTCATCAGGTTTTCTCCTTTCTTTGGGAAGTTGGCTGCCGCTGTCCGTGGGAGCAGGCAGCATTCGGGATGTTCCTCTCTAGCAAGGAGAAGCGATATTTTCAAGAATAATTATTCTATGCCATATTTCATAACATATGAAATATATTTATTTTTCATTGCATGCTTCTTTCAGGATACGCTTCCGCCACAGGAACAAAACCCGTCACCACAGTGGCTGATACTGCATGACATGTCATCATTCCCGGGAAAAGGACTCTTATGTTTTTTTTTTATCACAAGGACTCAGATCACGGCATCAATGGCGCTCGTATCTCCTCCAGGAGGTATCCCTGCTCCCTTTCGTCCCGGATGCCCAATAATACTTTTTTACTATTATTAAGAGCGAAGCGGAACAAAAAAGGCCGCTCCCGGGGAAGCGGCCTTTTTTGTTTCGCGGGTGATGCGCCCTAGAAGGCGAAGCGCAGGCCCAGCATGAATTCGTGGTTGTAAGGACGGCTGCCCACCTTGATCTGATCGCCGTTCAGGGCACCGCTGGCTTCGGTGTAGCCCAGGTCCACATAACGGTAGGCGGCGTCGATGTACAGGGCATCGTTCACGTTGTACGCCACACCGGCGCCCACGTTCCAGGCGAAGTTGGTGGTGCTTTCATCACGGGAAACGGCGCTGCCGTCACGGTGCAGGTCAAAGCCCAGGTAGTTGAAGGACAGGCCGATACCGGCGCCGATGTAAGGCACGAAGGCGCTGTCATTGCGGAAATCATAGTAGAGGTTGGCGAACAGGGTGGAGCTGTTCCAGGTGCAGTCCACGCTGCCCCAGTTGCTGCCCCAGCTTTTTTCGCTGTTGCCGCGCAGGGCGTATTCCAGTTCCACACGCAGGGGCACCAGATACTGGGGCCAGAAGTCGTAACCGGCCGCCAGGGCGCCGCCCAGGGTGAACTGGGAGTATTCGTCCACGCCGCCCATTCCGGAGCGTTCGATGGTGCCGGTTTCCTGAATGGTCATCAGGAACTTGGGAGCCAGGTACATGCCGGTACCTTCGGCCTTGGCCATGCCGGGCAGGACCAGAGCCATCAGCAGGGCCAGTGCAAGGATGGTGCGTTTCATTGCTCTCCTCCAAAGAGATGTTTCCTGCAGAGCAGGGCCTGTTCAGGCGGGTAAAGTTTAGACTTTCTCAAACGGGACTATAGAGACTTTCTAGCTGCCGGTCAAATGGTCTGTGCCGCGGACACAAAAAAAGGCGCCGCCCCGCGGACGGCGCCCGAAGATCTGCCAGGAAAGGGAACTAGAACTTGTATCCGAAGCTCAGCATATAGATGTTGGCCACGGTGTTCTTGGAGTTGCCGCCTGTGATATAGCCGCTGTCGAGGATGCCATGTCCGTCCGTATCGTCATAGCTGGTGGGATTGATCCACATGTGACAGTAGGCGAAGTCGATGGTGAAATCGTTCCATTCCACGCCCGTGCCCAGGGTCAGGGCCGTGCGGCCGTTGGACGGCACCATGAAGTCGGAATGGTCTTCGTTGATGACCGGGGTCTCGTACCAGAAACCGGCACGCAGGCTCCACCAGTCCAGGGGCTTGTATTCCACGCTGGCATTGAAGTTCCAGCCGTCGCTCCAGTTCTTGTGGCTGATGGAATTCGAGCCGTTATCCATGTAGATGTTCAGGGAATTGTAGGTGGACCAGCGGGTCCAGACAGCGCCCACTTCGAAGCTCAGATTGTCCAGGGGCTTGTAGGCCACGCCCAGGGCCAGGGAATCGGGCAGCTGCACGGTACCGTGGGCATCTGCATCCTGAAACTCTTTCATCCCGCTCCGCTTCAGTCCCCCCTCATACTTGGCCTCACCATAGACATTGGCCGTTACCTGGGTCTTGTAGGCCAGGCCGATGGACCACTCATCGTTCAGGCGGGCATGCAGGCCGAAGTGCCCTCCCACGCCCCAGCCGGAGCCCTGGACTTCAATATCATTGTCAAAAGCCGGATTGCCTGCCATGCCCGGCAACGGTGTAGGAAACTTCTGCTCCGTGGTCAGGTTGATGTTCATGATCTCCAGACCGGCGGACACGGAGAATATGTCATTGATCTTCCAGGCCAGGGTGGGCACGGCGGAGATGGTCTGCAGGTTGACGCTGTACAGATTGTAGCGGCCGGTCCAGTTCTGGTCATAGCTGTTGCCCAGACCGAAGCGCGAGAACACGCCCAGGCCCAGCCACAGGCTGTCGTTGAGCTGCCAGCTGGCATACGCGTGCGGCATGGCCCACACAGCGGGCTTGGTGGTGGTCTCCTGCTTGCCGTACGTCGTATCCAGCGAGAGGGTCCCCATGGGAGCGATAAGGCCCATACCGCCCATGACCTGAACGCCGGGCAGCTGGGTGATGCCGGCCGCGTTATAGGCGATGGCCGACACATCGTCGGCACGGCCCACCATGCCGCTGGCCAGACCCAGACCGCGTGCGCTCCACTCGGTCAGTGCAAAACCTTCAGCCATGGCGGACGACGCCACTCCCAGGACCAGGGCCATCCACAGGGCCACCACGCGCAAAGCTTTCATTCTTCCTCCCTTGACCGTGAAGCACCGGACAAACGCTTGCCGCCCGGTACTGACTCCTGCTCTGCCGTGCCCGGTTATGAGGCATACCGTCCGCTCCGGCATCAGGGCCGGTCAAAGGCCGCAAAAATGCCGGGGCAGGCACCACAGGGCTTTCCCCAGTAAAAAGATCCCGCCTGCGGGAAAAAATAAACCGAAAAATTAAAGCATATTGACAGGGTCAAGGTCAAGGAAAAGCCGCAGCCGACGGGCACATTGCTGCCGGGAGGCCTCATGGTACAGCGCCCTGACCGACTGCCAGTCCGCACTTTTGATGAGGCAGGAAAAACGCCTGCGCCCCCGCAGCATGGCCAGCGGCGCGGGGATGGGGCCCAGCAGGCGCAGCCCCAGCTCCCGGGCCCTGGCCTGCAGCAGCCGGGCCAGTTCGCCCAGCGCCGCCGCACCGGCGGGATCTTCGGCAGGAAAGGAGATGCGCAGCAGGGCAAGGCGCACGAAAGGAGGATAGCCGTATTGCCGCCGCCGGGCCAGCTCGGCGGCATAAAAGCCTTCGTAGTCACCGCGCTGGACATATTGCCAGCAGTAATGGCTGGTATTGCGGGTCTGTATCAGCACCCTGCCCGGTTTCTCCCCGCGACCGGCCCGGCCCGCGGACTGGACCAGCAGCTGGAAGGAACGCTCCGCTGCCCTGTAGTCCGGCAGATTGAGGCCCAGGTCGCCGTCCGCCACGATGGCCAGGGTCACGTCGGGGAAATGGTGGCCCTTGGAAAGCATCTGGGTGCCCACAAGGATGGGGGACTCATGCCGGGCAAAGGCCGCCAGTATCTCTTCCATGCGCCCGGGACGCCGGGTAGTGTCCCGGTCCAGCCGCAGCACAGGCTGTCCGGCCAGCGTGGACAGGTGCTCTTCCAGCCTTTCAGTGCCTTCCCCCATGGGCAAGAAATTCATGCTCCTGCACTGCGGGCAGGGACTGGGAAAGGGGATGGCATAGCCACAGTAGTGGCAGACGAGCCTCCCCCGTCCCTTGTGATAAGTCAGGGCGATGTGGCAATGCGGACAGCTGACGGTCTCCTTGCAGTCCAGGCAGTACAGCAGGGGCGCGTAGCCGCGCCGGTTCAGCAGGACCACGGCCTGCTCCCCGCGTTGCAGCACTTCCCGCAGGGCCTGCTCGCTGCGGGCGGCCAGCAGGCCTTCCCCGGCCAGCCCGCTGGTATCCACCAGTTCCACCGGCGGCAGGGGGCGCCCCCCTACCCTCTCCGGCAGGCGCAGGAGATCTATCTGTCCCTGGCTGGCCGCATGGAACGTCTTGATGTCCGGTGTGGCCGACCCCAGCACCAGCAGGCCGCGCTGCCGTGCGATACGGGACCAGGCCAGCTCCTTGGCCTGATAGGGCAGGGACTCGTCCTGTTTGAACGAGCTGTCGTGTTCCTCGTCCAGGATGACACAGCCCAGCTCGGGCACGGGCAGGAAAAGCGCGGAACGTGTCCCCACCACGAGGCAGGGCTCCTGCCGGGCGGCAAGGCGGCGAAAGATCTCCTCACGGCGCGCCGAAGTCTGGTAACCGTGGTAGAAAAACAGGGGGACATGGGGCAGGACGCAGGCGGCATCCCGGCGCAATTTGCAGGCCAGGGCCACTTCAGGGGCCAGCAGGAGGACGCTCTTGCCCCGTCCTGTGCAGTGGCGGATCAGCTCCAGATAGACGGCCGTCTTGCCGCTGCCGGTCACGCCGAACAGCAGGACCGAGGCGGGCCGCTCCGCCTCCAGGGCGGCGCGCAGGGCCTCCAGCGCCCGCTGCTGGTCCGCCGTAAGGGCAAAGGCACGGGGCGCGGGCGGGAGCAGGTCATCGGCGGGCTCATCGGCATCGGCGTGCCGCAGGGCCACCAGGCCGGCATGAAGCAGGGAACGCAGGGCCGGAGCACTGCCCGTGCCCAGCTCCCGCGCCAGTTGACGGCGGCTGACCTGTCCCCGTTCATGCAGATATTCCAGAATCTCGCGCTGCCGTATGGCCTGCGGCCGTACCGGCCAGGGCGGATCCACCCGCAGCAGACACATCTCCTCACCGGCGGCATCCCGGCCCGGTGGCAGGAGCCGGGCCTCGCCCCGGCACAGGGCCGCGGCCAGAGCCCGGCGCAGCTCAGGCGCCAGCTCTCCGGTCTCTTTCACGGTGCAGGAAAAATCCTTGTCCGCAGCCAGCCAGCGGATACGCAGCCCCACCTGGCGCAAGCCCTGCGGCAAGACATGCCCCAGCACCCTCCCCGGCTCCAGCCCCTGCCGGATGGCCAGATCCCGTGCCAGGGCCCTGACCTCTTCCGAAAGCAGGGGAACGGTCTCCAGCGGCCAGACCGCCTCCCTGCAGGTGACCCCGTCAGGAAGATCGCTGTGCTCCCGGCATTCCAGGATGATGCCCGCCCGCAACGCCCCCCGCCCCAGGGGGATGGCCATGCGCAAACCTTCCTGCCAGAACGTCTTCGGGAAGATATCCGGCAGGACATAGGTCAGGGTACTGTAAGGCGCGGACAGCAGGGCGATACGGGCGAACATGGGACCTCGTGCAGGAAACGGAGCCTGTCCTCCCCCAACGGCAGGAACAGGGCACGCCCTTCCGGCGGGCTCCGTCAGACACGATGATGTGCAGTGGGGGAACGGCCCTCTTCGAAAAAGCAGACGGGGAACCGGCGGACAGGGACAGTCCCCGCTTGGCGGCCCAGCATAGGCGGTCGGCAGGGGCAAGGCAAGGGGCCGCCGCATGCCGGAGAGGACAGCCCCGGGCCGGAAAGGGCCCCGGCAAGGGGCGGCATCCGCAACAGGGCGCCACCGGTAGGCATGGCTCCGCCCGGAAAGATGCCCGCGCCGGTATCAAAAACACCAGCCTGAGGCAGGGCCTGTCCCGCTTCGCGCCTGCCAGGTGCGAACAGGCTAACGCCATAATGCAAAAGGGGGGCTTGCGCCCCCCTTGGAAAGCATTCCGGTCGTAACGACTAGAAGCTGTAAGCGAAGATCAGCTGGGCCTTCCAGGCATCCTGCTTCTTGTAGGAATCGGAACGGTAGCTGCGCTTCCAGGTGTCGTCGTCAACCATGTTCACGATGTAGCCCAGTTCCAGGTTGGCTTCCAGATTTTCGTAGATCTGGTAGCTGTTGACCAGGTTGAATTCCAGCAGACCGTCGTTGGTGGTCAGATACGGACCTTCGGGGGTACCGTAAGCACCATCAGCGCTGCCGTTCCAGCCCCAGGAGTTGCCCACATACTTGGCCATGGACGGGCTGTTGGTACCGCCCCAGTAGGCCACACGGAAGGAGTGCTTCAGGTCTTCCACGAAGCTCATGTCGTGGATACGCAGGCCCACGCCCCAGGTGCCGGCATAGGTCAGGTTGCGGTCATACAGACGACTGTCGCCCCAGCCGTAGTTGGCATCGCCCATGAAGGACATGAAGTTGCCGCAACCGGAGATGGTAGGCATACGCTCGGAACCGTTCTTGACGTTGCCGTCGTCACCGGAGGAGTACCAGCCGAAGATGCCGGGGGTACCCCAATCCATCTTGTATTCCACCAGGGCCTTGACCAGCCAGCCTTCACGCTTGGTGTCGCCCATGCGGAAGGTGTTGCTACCATCAAAGCGCTCGGCCTTGTAACGACCCATGGATTCGATATAGCCGTAGTTGATGTCCAGCTCGATGTTCAGCGGATCGAAAGCCGTGACGGAAATGGGCAGACCGGCCCAGAAGGCGGAACCATAAGCCTTGTCGGTATCAAAAGTGCCGCCATTGTAGGCCAGCGGATAGGGACGCAGGCTGTAGGCAGGATAGCTGCCCTTGTGCATATCATGGTCGATGGCATCCCAGGAATTGGCACCGATCATGCCGTACATGGCCCAGGGGGTCACCTTCACGCCGTCAAAGGTCAGGGGCAGCATGAGAGCGAACATATCCACATTATCGTGGTAGTTGGCGTCATCAGAAGCGGCATCCCAACGCGTGGAGGCGCTGTTCCAGTTATCATTGAACAGGCGGGCCCACACAGCGGTCAGGCCCACGTTTTCATTGAACTGGTAGTTGGCCACGATACCGGCGGCATCGTCATCCAGCACGGCGGAACCACCGGCCACGTTGGGCATGGTGATAGTCTGGATACCCATGCGGAACTTGAGGGCAGTATTGGGCACCATCCAGTCGATGTAGGCATTTTTCAGCTCCACGACGCTGTTGGAGTCAGCGCCCAGGGCGCCGCCGGAGGAATTCTGGCCCCACGTAGTGTCACCAATTTCAAAGTACACGGTACCGGACAGGGATTCGGAAGCCACGGCATCCAACTGCAGGCGCAGACGCTGCATGGCGCTGAAGGTATCGTCGGTGTCGGCAGCCTTATTGTGGTTACTCGCCTTGTCAAGCTTCTTGTGGCTCACAAGAGCGCCGTCGCCGGCGGCAAAACCCATCAGCCACTGGCCTTTGGCCTTGAAATCAATGGCGCTGGCACCGGTGGCGGCGCCCAGCAGCATGCCCGCAGCAAGAGCGAGGGTCATCAGCTTTTTCATGATAAAAACCTTCCTTCCTGAGAGAAATTTTCTGGCCCTGATGTGGGGCGTTCCTCCCCAGGGCAGCCTCACCAGCCAGATTCCAACAAAACTGTACACTTCCCATAAGAGTACAAATTTTGTTACTCCACCATACGCACGGCCCTACCTCTCGTCAAGAGCGAAAGGACAATTTTTTGTACCCCAATGGCCTGACAGGACCGGCTCCGGGCAGGCGCACGCTTGTCTGATGCATCCCTCCGGTGAGCGGCAAAATTGCGGAGGGGAGGTCCGGCCGCTGGGGGATCGGGCAGGCGCGCGCCGCGCGGAGGCGCGCCATACAAAAAAGACCCCCTCGCGCTGAAAGCGGCAAGGGGGTCTCGAACGATCTTTGGCAGCGGCCTACTTTCCCACATGACGTTATGCAGTATCATCGGCGATGGAGAGCTTAACTTCCGAGTTCGGAATGGGGTCGGGTGTACCCTCTCCTCTATGGCTACCAAAGAAATTTCGGGGCATCTCTTCGAATCTGGCTGCGTTGCACGGCTCCGGGCGCCTGGTCATGGGCTTCTTTGCCCACTCCCTGCGCTCCCGGCTGATGCGCCTTGCCACATTCGAACATCTGCTCCGAAATGCGGCAACACAACCGAGATGCCATTGTCAAAATATTGAAACAGGGATGGAAGGTTTTTTCGAGAAACAAGACGCACGGGCTATTAGTACTGGTCAGCTCCACCCCTCACAGGGCTTCCACCTCCAGCCTATCGACGAGGTCGTCTACCTCGGCCCTTCAGGACTTGCGTCAGGGAGAACTTATCTTAAGGCAGGCTTCCCGCTTAGATGCTTTCAGCGGTTATCCCTTCCACACATAGCTACCCTGCTGTGCCGTTGGCACGACAACAGGTCCACCAGTGGTGTGTCCATCCCGGTCCTCTCGTACTAGGGACAGGCCCTTTCAATTCTCCTACGCCCACAGAAGATAGGGACCAAACTGTCTCACGACGTTTTAAACCCAGCTCGCGTACCACTTTAAACGGCGAACAGCCGTACCCTTGGGACCTGCTTCAGCCCCAGGATGTGATGAGCCGACATCGAGGTGCCAAACCGCATCGTCGATGTGAACTCTTGGATGCGATCAGCCTGTTATCCCCGGCGTACCTTTTATCCAATGAGCGATGACCCTTCCATTCGGGATCACCGGATCACTAACACCTACTTTCGTACCTGCTCGAGATGTCTCTCTTGCAGTCAAGCTCCCTTCTGCGTTTGCACTCGACGGCTGGTTTCCAATCAGCCTGAGGGAACCTTTGCATGCCTCCGTTACATTTTGGGAGGCGACCGCCCCAGTCAAACTACCCACCAGACACTGTCCTCTTACCGGGTAACGGCGAAGAGTTAGGGACCTGAACAAACAAGGGTGGTATTTCAACGTTGCCTCCCCCCATACTGGCGTACAGGGTTCACAGGCTCCCACCTATGCTACACATGCAGGCTCAAATCCCAATGTCAAGCTATAGTAAAGGTGCACAGGGTCTTTCCGTCTTTCTGCGGGTACACGGCATTTTCACCGCGACTTCAATTTCACCGAGTCTCTGGCCGAGACAGTGTGGAGATCGTTACGCCATTCGTGCAGGTCGGAACTTACCCGACAAGGAATTTCGCTACCTTAGGACCGTTATAGTTACGGCCGCCGTTTACTGGGGCTTCAATTCGGAGCTTCGCTTGCGCTGACTCCTCCTTTTAACCTTCCAGCACCGGGCAGGCGTCAGTCCGTATACGTCGTCTATACGACTTGGCACAGACCTATGTTTTTAGTAAACAGTCGCCACCACCATTTCTCTGCGGCTTTTCAGGGCTCGGCAGAGTGAATCGCTTCACCCTAAAAAGCACCCCTTCTTCCGAAGGTACGGGGTTATTTTGCCGAGTTCCTTGGCCAGAGTTCTCTCGAGCGCCTTGGATTATTCATCCCACCCACCTGAGTTGGTTTCCGGTACGGTTTGCGTGTCCTATACTTAGAAGCTTTTCTAGGCAGCATAGACTCGACAACTTCAGCCCTTGCGGGCACGGACTCGCGTCTCAGGATAGAGAGAAGCGGATTTGCCAGCTCCTCATCCCTACACGCTTGCACCGGGACAACCAGCGCCCGGCTTGCCTATCTTCCTGCGTCCCTTCATCGCGCGAACACACAAGTACGTGAATATTAACACGTTTCCCATCAGCTACGCCTTTCAGCCTCGCCTTAGGGGCCGACTAACTCCGGGAAGATTACCTTTACCCGGAAAACCTTGGGTTTACGGCGAACGGGTTTTTCACCCGTTTTATCGTTACTCATGTCAGCATAATCACTTCTCCACAGTCCAGCATGCCTTGCGACACACCTTCTGCCCGTGAAGAACGCTCCCCTACCAGACCGCTTACGCGGAATTCAAAGCTTCGGTACCATGCTTAGCCCCGTTACATTTTCGGCGCAACGTCATTAGACCAGTGAGCTATTACGCTTTCTTTAAACGATGGCTGCTTCTAAGCCAACGTCCTGGGTGTCTCTACAACGTCACCACCTTAACCACTGAGCATGGATTTGGAGACCTTAGCTGTTGATCTGGGCTCTTACCCTCTCGACGACGGACCTTAGCACCCGCCGTCTGACTCCCATGGTACATCTGACCGGCATTCTGAGTTTGATAGGGTTTGGTAATCTGGTAGGACCCCTAGCCCTGTCAGTGCTTTACCTCCGGCAGACAATCCATGAGGCTATACCTCAATATATTTCGGGGAGAACCAGCTATCACCGGGTTTGATTGGCCTTTCACCCCTATCCACAAGTCATCCAAACCGTTTTCAGCCGGTATTGGTTCGGTCCTCCACAAGGTTTTACCCTTGCTTCAACCTGCTCATGGATAGATCACCCGGTTTCGGGTCTAATCCGCACTACTCGTCGCCCTTGTCAGACTCGGTTTCCCTACGGCTCCACTCACGCTTAACCTTGCAGTACAGATTAACTCGCTGACTCATTATGCAAAAGGCACGTGATCACGGAACAAGTCCGCT
>NZ_LT630450.1:1592500-1820000 GCF_900116045.1 Desulfovibrio piger | reverse complement strand
GGAGCGGGTGACAGCCCCGTACCTGAAACCGAAAGCGACACAGCCGGTACCTGAGTACCGCGAGACACGTGGAACCTCGTGGGAATCCGGGAGGACCATCTTCCAAGGCTAAGTACTAACCGACGACCGATAGTGTACCAGTACCGTGAGGGAAAGGTGAAAAGAACCTCTGTCAGAGGAGTGAAAGAGAATCTGAAACCTGGTGCTTACAAGCTGTGAGAGCGGACTTGTTCCGTGATCACGTGCCTTTTGCATAATGAGTCAGCGAGTTAATCTGTACTGCAAGGTTAAGCGTGAGTGGAGCCGTAGGGAAACCGAGTCTGACAAGGGCGACGAGTAGTGCGGATTAGACCCGAAACCGGGTGATCTATCCATGAGCAGGTTGAAGCAAGGGTAAAACCTTGTGGAGGACCGAACCAATACCGGCTGAAAACGGTTTGGATGACTTGTGGATAGGGGTGAAAGGCCAATCAAACCCGGTGATAGCTGGTTCTCCCCGAAATATATTGAGGTATAGCCTCATGGATTGTCTGCCGGAGGTAAAGCACTGACAGGGCTAGGGGTCCTACCAGATTACCAAACCCTATCAAACTCAGAATGCCGGTCAGATGTACCATGGGAGTCAGACGGCGGGTGCTAAGGTCCGTCGTCGAGAGGGTAAGAGCCCAGATCAACAGCTAAGGTCTCCAAATCCATGCTCAGTGGTTAAGGTGGTGACGTTGTAGAGACACCCAGGACGTTGGCTTAGAAGCAGCCATCGTTTAAAGAAAGCGTAATAGCTCACTGGTCTAATGACGTTGCGCCGAAAATGTAACGGGGCTAAGCATGGTACCGAAGCTTTGAATTCCGCGTAAGCGGTCTGGTAGGGGAGCGTTCTTCACGGGCAGAAGGTGTGTCGCAAGGCATGCTGGACTGTGGAGAAGTGATTATGCTGACATGAGTAACGATAAAACGGGTGAAAAACCCGTTCGCCGTAAACCCAAGGTTTTCCGGGTAAAGGTAATCTTCCCGGAGTTAGTCGGCCCCTAAGGCGAGGCTGAAAGGCGTAGCTGATGGGAAACGTGTTAATATTCACGTACTTGTGTGTTCGCGCGATGAAGGGACGCAGGAAGATAGGCAAGCCGGGCGCTGGTTGTCCCGGTGCAAGCGTGTAGGGATGAGGAGTTGGCAAATCCGCTTCTCTCTATCCTGAGACGCGAGTCCGTGCCCGCAAGGGCTGAAGTTGTCGAGTCTATGCTGCCTAGAAAAGCTTCTAAGTATAGGACACGCAAACCGTACCGGAAACCAACTCAGGTGGGTGGGATGAATAATCCAAGGCGCTCGAGAGAACTCTGGCCAAGGAACTCGGCAAAATAACCCCGTACCTTCGGAAGAAGGGGTGCTTTTTAGGGTGAAGCGATTCACTCTGTCGAGCCCTGAAAAGCCGCAGAGAAATGGTGGTGGCGACTGTTTACTAAAAACATAGGTCTGTGCCAAGTCGTATAGACGACGTATACGGACTGACGCCTGCCCGGTGCTGGAAGGTTAAAAGGAGGAGTCAGCGCAAGCGAAGCTCCGAATTGAAGCCCCAGTAAACGGCGGCCGTAACTATAACGGTCCTAAGGTAGCGAAATTCCTTGTCGGGTAAGTTCCGACCTGCACGAATGGCGTAACGATCTCCACACTGTCTCGGCCAGAGACTCGGTGAAATTGAAGTCGCGGTGAAAATGCCGTGTACCCGCAGAAAGACGGAAAGACCCTGTGCACCTTTACTATAGCTTGACATTGGGATTTGAGCCTGCATGTGTAGCATAGGTGGGAGCCCGTGAACCCTGTACGCCAGTATGGGGGGAGGCAACGTTGAAATACCACCCTTGTTTGTTCAGGTCCCTAACTCTTCGCCGTTACCCGGTAAGAGGACAGTGTCTGGTGGGTAGTTTGACTGGGGCGGTCGCCTCCCAAAATGTAACGGAGGCATGCAAAGGTTCCCTCAGGCTGATTGGAAACCAGCCGTCGAGTGCAAACGCAGAAGGGAGCTTGACTGCAAGAGAGACATCTCGAGCAGGTACGAAAGTAGGTGTTAGTGATCCGGTGATCCCGAATGGAAGGGTCATCGCTCATTGGATAAAAGGTACGCCGGGGATAACAGGCTGATCGCATCCAAGAGTTCACATCGACGATGCGGTTTGGCACCTCGATGTCGGCTCATCACATCCTGGGGCTGAAGCAGGTCCCAAGGGTACGGCTGTTCGCCGTTTAAAGTGGTACGCGAGCTGGGTTTAAAACGTCGTGAGACAGTTTGGTCCCTATCTTCTGTGGGCGTAGGAGAATTGAAAGGGCCTGTCCCTAGTACGAGAGGACCGGGATGGACACACCACTGGTGGACCTGTTGTCGTGCCAACGGCACAGCAGGGTAGCTATGTGTGGAAGGGATAACCGCTGAAAGCATCTAAGCGGGAAGCCTGCCTTAAGATAAGTTCTCCCTGACGCAAGTCCTGAAGGGCCGAGGTAGACGACCTCGTCGATAGGCTGGAGGTGGAAGCCCTGTGAGGGGTGGAGCTGACCAGTACTAATAGCCCGTGCGTCTTGTTTCTCGAAAATCTTCCATCCCTGTTTCAATATTTTGACAAATTTCTTTGGTAGCCATAGAGGAGAGGGTACACCCGACCCCATTCCGAACTCGGAAGTTAAGCTCTCCATCGCCGATGATACTGCATAACGTCATGTGGGAAAGTAGGCCGCTGCCAAAGATCGTTCGAGACCCCCTTGCCGCTTTCAGCGCGAGGGGGTCTTTTTTTATGGGCTTTAGCCTGTTGAGCGCCTGACAGGCGCGAAACAAAAAACCACCCGCTATGCGGGTGGAGACAATACGTTATACACACAAAAACACCTTTCCGATACGATGAAGTTGTTCAAGCCCATCGCAACTTTAACGGAAAGGTGTTTTTGTTATGAAAACTAAGGCTCATAGTTTAGCACATACGAAGTGGTTGTGCAAGTATCATATCGTCTTTACTCCAAAATATAGAAGGAAAATAATCTTCGCACAGCTTCGTGAAAGTATAAAAGAAATTTTGCAATGTCTCTGCAAATATAAAGGGGTTGAGATTCTGGAAGGGCATCTGATGCCGGATCATGTCCACATGCTGGTGTCCATACCTCCTAAAATCAGTGTGGCAAATTTCATGGGCTACCTGAAAGAGAAAAGTTCGTTGATGATATTCGATAAACACCCAAACCTTAAGTATAAGTTCGGCAACAGAAAATTTTGGGCCGAAGGATATTATGTCAGTACGGTGGGGCTTAATGAGGCAACGATTAAAAAGTATATCCAGGATCAGGAACGCCACGATATTATAAGAGACAAGCTGACATCACGCGAATATCAAGACCCCTTTAAGGGGTAGTCAAGGCGGCAAGGGCACTGGGCTTGAACAACGTGAAAGCCAGCGTCTTTAGGCGCAGCCGGTAATAGGCCCTTATAGGGCCAGAGCAAACCACCCGCTTTGCGGGTGGTTCTGATTATGGGCTTTAGCCTGTTGAGCGCCTGACAGGTGCGAAACAAAAAACCACCCGCTATGCGGGTGGAGACAATACGTTATACACACAAAAACACCTTTCCGATACGATGAAGTTGTTCAAGCCCATCGCAACTTTAACGGAAAGGTGTTTTTGTTATGAAAACTAAGTCTCATAGTTTAGCACATACGAAGTGGTTGTGCAAGTATCATATCGTCTTTACTCCAAAATATAGAAGGAAAATAATCTTCGCACAGCTTCGTGAAAGTATAAAAGAAATTTTGCAATGTCTCTGCAAATATAAAGGGGTTGAGATTCTGGAAGGGCATCTGATGCCGGATCATGTCCACATGCTGGTGTCTATTCCTCCTAAAATCAGTGTGGCAAATTTCATGGGCTACCTGAAAGGGAAAAGTTCGTTGATGATATTCGATAAGCACGCAAACCTTAAATATAAGTTTGGCAACAGAAAATTTTGGGCCGAAGGATATTATGTCAGTACGGTGGGGCTTAATGAGGCAACGATCAAAAAATATATTCAGGATCAGGAACGTCACGACATTATGAGAGACAAGCTGACATCACGCGAATATCAAGACCCCTTTAAGGGGTAGCCAAGGCGGCAAGGGCACTGGGCTTGAACAGCGTGAAAGCCAGCGTCTTTAGGCGCAGCCGGTAATAGGCCCTTATAGGGCCAGAGCAAACCACCCGCTTTGCGGGTGGTTCTGATTGTCCCCGGTCCACCGGGGATTTTTTTTGTTGGAAAAGAGGAACGGGCTGCGGAACTACCGCCAGCGCTCCTCCGGCCCCTGATGTCTCGCCGCTCCCGGCAGGAGGCCGCGCCTGGTGGGGAGCTCGACCGGGGGTCACCCCAAACGGTCGTCTCAAAAGGGGGTAGCCGTTTCTCAGGGGGAATCTTGCGGGCAGGGCAAGACCGCAGGCAGCTGATGAAGATTTGAAGTGAGGAAAAACTCTGCGGGGAGGGAAACCTTTTTGGAAAAAGGTTCTCCCTCCCCGCACCCCATCCTTCCAAAAACTTTTGCCGGTGAGCCTGTCGAAGATGGGAGAGCCTGCGGAGACGTGCGGGGCGGCTTCCATACCCGCAAATCCGCCTCCGGGCAGGACAGAGATATGTGGCTCTTGAAAACGGAGAGCACCCGCGGGAAGGGCGCCCCGGAACGTGACACCCGCATGGCTGGTGCTGATGACCGGTCTTTGTTTACAGGGAGCTTGGCGGGCCCTGCCGTGAAGATTTTCTGAAATCCTTGTGGACAAGCGGGCGGGAACAGGGCACTGTGCCCTCCGCAAGATTATGATTAGGGAGCTGGATCGATGCTGGAGATCATGACGGAACGTTGTTGCCTGCGTCCCATGACGGATGCGGATTTCCCGGCCCTGTGCCGTTACCTGCAGGATCCCGGGGTGATGTATGCCTGGGGGCATGCCTTCAGTGACAGGGAAGTCTGGGACTGGCTGCGGCGCCAGCAGGCCCGCTATGTGCTGCCGGGATACGGTGCCCTGGCCGTGGAGCTGCGGGAAACGGGCGAGATGATCGGGCAGTGCGGCATCACCATACAGGACTGTGCGGGGGTGACGGCCTGTACCGCCGCGGCTGATGGCGAGGGTGACGGACCGGCCCCGGCCGCGGAAGAGGCGGGGACTTCCGCGTTGTCCAGCGCCGGCATCGATGCCACGCCCCGGGCCTTGCAGGTGCCGGAAGTGGGCTATCTGCTGGCAAGAAAGTACTGGCACCACGGATATGCCACAGAATCGGCCCGTGCGTGCATGGAATTCGCCTTTGACGTCCTGGGTGTACCGGAAGTCTTTTCGTGCATCAGGAGCGACAATACACCGTCTCTGGCGGTGGCCAGGCGTAACGGCATGGAACTGTGCGGGCGCTTCAGCAGGCATTATGGCGGGCAGGACATGGAACACCTGCTCTATGTGGCCCGCAAAGAAAGCTGGGCCGTGTAGCTTCGGAGACAGGAGGGGCGATGCCCTGCGGGACAGTGTGCCCTTTCGCACAGGGGGTGCCTATGCCTTCCCGGATCGCCGCTCTTCACGGAAGGATGCCCGCATGGGCGGGGCTGGACGGCAGGGATCTGTCTTTGGCGGAGCCATCCGCCGGATGACGAAAAAAGCTGCCTCACGATGACGTGAGGCAGCTTTTTCATTTTCAGGGCAATCCCGCACAGGGGGCCGTCAAAGGGCTTACATGCCCGCGGCGCGGCGGATGCGGGCCAGGCTGGCGTCCTTGCCCAGGAAGGCCATGATCTCGGGCAGGTGGGGGCCGCCCATGAAGCCCATAAGGGCCGTGCGCAGGGCCGGGGCCACGTCCTTGAACTTGAGGCCGTTGCCTTCGATGTAGCCGTGCAGGGCGGCTTCGAGGCCGGGAGCGTCGAAGGGATCGCAGGCGGCGAAGCGCTCGGCCACAGCGTTGAGATGGGCCTTGCCGGCATCGGTCAGGTTCTTGGCGCAGGCCTTTTCGTCATAGACCAGCTCGTCGGCGCCGACCAGCAGGGGACGGAAGGACTCGGCCAGGGCCTTGAGGTCCCCGGCGCGCTCGCGGAACATATGGCACAGGGCGGCCAGCTTGTCGTCGGCGACATCGGCGGGCAGCCCGGCCTTTTCCACGAAGGGACGCACCAGCGTGGCCAGTTCGTCCAGGGGCATCTCGCGCATGAAGTGGGCGTTGATCCACTCCAGCTTGGCCGGGTCGAAGGCGGCGGCAGCGGGGTTGAGGCTGGTGCCGTCGAAGAATTTGATGAGTTCTTCCCGGGTGAAGATCTCCTGGTCGCCGTGGGACCAGCCCAGGCGCACCAGATAGTTGACCAGGGCCTGGGGCAGCAGGCCGTCGTTCTGGTATTCGATGACGGCGCGGGCGCCGTGGCGCTTGGAGAGCTTCTGGCGGTCGGGGCCCAGGATCATGGGCACATGGCCGAAGGTGGGCACGGGCAGGCCCAGGGCTTCGTAGATGAGGATCTGGCGGGGGGTGTTGGACACGTGGTCGTCACCGCGGATGACGTGGGTGATGCCCATCTCGTAGTCGTCCACCACCACGGCCATGTTATAGGTGGGCATGCCGTCGGCGCGACGGATGACCATGTCGTCCAGTTCGCTCACGTCCACGGCGATGCGGCCCTTGACCATGTCGTCGAACACCACCTTGCCGGCCTGGGGGGCCTTGAGGCGCACGCAGTGGCCTTCGCCGGGGCCCAGGTTGCGTTCGCGGCAGCAGCCGTTGTAGCGGGGCTTCAGGCCCTGGGCGCGGGCTTTTTCGCGCATGGCTTCCACTTCCTCGGGGGTGCAGGAGCACCAGTAGGCGTGGCCGGTCTCCAGCAGCTTGTCCACATAGCTGTTGTACAGTTCGGTGCGCTGGGTCTGGTAGTTGAGGGGGCCGTCCCAGTCCAGTCCCAGCCAGCGCATGGAAGCCAGGATGGAGTCGGTGTACTCCTGCTTGGAGCGGAGCAGGTCGGTGTCCTCGATGCGCAGGTGGAACTCGCCGCCGAAGTGGCGGGCCAGCAGCCAGCAGAAGATGGCGGTACGCGCGCCGCCGATGTGCAGATGGCCCGTGGGGCTGGGCGCGAAACGGGTAACGACTTTATTCATGGTACTGTCCTTCATCGACGGCAGGCCGTCGAGGTGATTTGGCGGTCAGGGGAGCGGGCAGGCTGCGCGTGGACGGCATTTCCTGCGGCCGCAAGGCAGGGCAGGATAACCCCAATGCGCGCGCCTTGCAATGGCGGGCGGAAGCCGGACAGCGGCAGGCCCTTGCGCCTTCCCGGCCGGGGGTGCTACAGCGGTGAGGCGGTCTTGCCGCATTTTCATGCCTGTGCCTCAAGGAGAAGATATGAGCACCCAGACTGTTGTCATCAAGTATGGCGGTCATGCCATGGACAGGGACGAACTGAACGCGGCCTTTGCCGACGACATGGCTTTTCTGCAGCAGAGCATGCGCCTGGTGGTGGTGCATGGCGGCGGGCCCCAGATCAACGCCCTGCTGGACCGCCTGGCCATCGAGAGCCGTTTCGAGAAGGGCCTGCGCGTGACCGATGCCGACACCATGCAGGCCGTGGAGATGGTGCTGTGCGGCCAGGTCAACAAGAGCGTGGTCAGCCGCTTTTTGCAGCACGGCGCCCGTGCCGCGGGCCTTTCCGGCCGGGATGCGGGCCTGCTGCGGGCGCGGGTGAAGGACCCTGTGCTGGGCCTGGTGGGCGAGGTGGAAAAGGTCGACGCCTCCGTGCTCGCCTGCCTGCTGGACGGCGGCTTTTTGCCCGTGGTGGCGCCCGTGGCCTCCGGCCCCGAGGGCCAGGCCCTGAACATCAATGCGGACACGGCGGCCGGTGCCGTGGCCGGTGCCCTGCATGCCGACTATTTCGTGCTGATCTCCGATGTGCCCGGCGTCCTGGATGCGGACAAGAAGCTGATCCCCTCCCTGGACCGCGCCCGCATCGCCGAACTCCTGGAGGCCGGCGTCATCAACGGCGGCATGATCCCCAAGGTGCAGTCCTGCCTGCATGCCCTGGACGAAGGCTGCTCCCGGGCCCTGATCCTGGATGGCCGCCAGCCCTCCAGCCTGCGCCGTTATCTGCTGGACGGCGAACCGCTGGGAACGGTGGTCACGGCCTAGTTTCGCGGAAAAGAGGATGCCGGGAGGGGCCGTCCCTTCCCGGTGATGCCAGTCCTTGCCGGCAGCGCGGCCGCTCCCCAGCCCGGGCGGGGCACGGCCCTGTGCCGCAGGCGTACTGTAACTTACTGAGATCCCGCTAACGGATCATTTGGAGGAGTCATGACACAATGTGCTGCTCCCAGCGCGGCTGCCGTGGCCGCCAGACGGGCCATGAAAAAAAGTTTCCAGACGCGGGGCATCCTGACGGCTGTCTCGTCCGGCATGGTCTACGGCATGTACACGGCCTTCATGACCTATGCCATGGCCCTGGGTGTCTGGGCTGTCTGGTATGGTGAAGGTTCCGGCCTTTCGGAATTCGCCGTCCTCTTCCTGCTGAGTGCCCTGGGGGCCGGCCTGACCGACGGCTGCGCCGCCATCTGGGCGCTCATCATGGCGGCCCTGCGCGGCAAACTGGGCGACTTCGGCCGCAGCTTCAAGACGCGTCCCGGCGCCATGATGATCATCGCGGCCCTGTTCGGGGGCCCCTTCGCCTCCACCTGCTATGTGGTGGGCCTGCAGATGGCCGGTTCCATCGTCGTGCCCATCAGCGCCCTGTGCCCGGCCATCGGTGCCATCCTGGCCCGCTTCCTGTTCCGGCAGCCCCTGACGCCCCGCATGATGCTGGGCATCCTGATCTGTTTTTCGGCCAGTGCCCTGATCGGCTTCTCCAGCATGGGCGGCATCGAGGCGCGCCCCCACATGATGCTGGGCCTGCTGTTCGGCTTCCTGGCCGCCCTGGGCTGGGGCATCGAAGGCTGTGTGTGCGGTTACGGCGTGTCCATCATCGATTCCGAAGTGGGCATCACCATCCGTGAAGTGACCATCGGCATCTCCAACCTCATCATCCTGGTGCCCATCCTGGGCTGGATCGGCCAGACGGACGGCTTTGCCATGCTGGGCAAGGCCCTTGCCGACATGGACTCCATGAAGTGGTTCATCGTGGCCGGTTTCCTTTGCTACTTCAACTTCATGTGCTGGTACCGGGGCAACGCCATGTGCGGCGCGGCCCTGGGCATGGCCTGTAACGGTGCCTATTCCTTCTGGGGTCCCTTCTTCTGCTGGCTCATCCTGGGTGTCTTCTTCGGCCTCGACGGCTGGAACATGGCGCCGGTGGCCTGGGTCGGCGCCGTCCTGATGGTCGTGGGCATCTTCACCATCGCCACCAACCCTCTGGCCCTCTTCCGCAGAAAGGAGCAGTAGGATGAGACCCCTGAACTTTGCCATCCTCAAGTATCTGACCACGGTGGACGAAGCCTGCCCCGAAGACATCATCGAGGCCCTGAAAGGCACCTACGGCACCTTCCGGGCCCTCAACAAAAAAGACATCCTTTCCGCGCTCATGACCGCCGAGGTCAACGGCCTTGTCCAGGAATCCCGCTTCGAGCTGGACGAAAACGGCGAGCTGCGCATCTACTACCGTGCCCATGAGGAAGGCGCGGCCACCATCAACCGCTACATCCCCGGTTAGGGCAGCGGTTCCCGGCCCGCCGCGCGTCCCGCCGGGGCAGCCGTCCGGGCCCGGGGACCCCGCTTTTCCGCGGCCGGGGCCGATGTCCCCGCATCCGCCCGGATGTTCCCGGTGCCGAAAACATCCCCACCGTTGCCCGCACAAAAAAGGGACCGCATCCGCGGTCCCTTTTGCATCGTTGCGGGAACAGGCCTTACCCTTGCAACAGGCGGCACAGGGCCGTACGGACGGCGTCGAAGGCTTCCTCGCCTTCCATGCGCAGGGTGCCGCCCGCCGCGTTGCGATGGCCGCCGCCGCCGAACTGCACGGCCACGGAGCGCACGTCCGTGGTGCCCGTGGACCGCAGGCTGAGCTTGTAGATGCCGGGCGCGTCCTCCCGCAGGATGCCGGAGGCCTCCACACCGCGCAGGCGGCGGAACTGCTCCACCAGGCCTTCCAGATCCTCCTTGAGGGCCCCGCACTGGCGCAGGTCTTCCAGACGGGCCAGCGCCAGCGCCGCACGGCCGTCGCAGCAGAGCTCCACGCGCTGCATGAGCCGGGCCCAGAGCGCCATGCGGGCCGGGCTCCAGTTGTTGTCCAGCTTTTCGCGCAGCATGTGGATGTCACAGCCGCTGTCGCAGAGCAGGGCCGCCAGACGGAAGACCGCGGCCGTGGTGCTGCCGTGCAGGAAGCCGCCGGTATCGGTCACCAGCCCCAGGGCCAGGGATTCGCCCAGCGGGCCTTCCGGGCGCAGACCGGCCGCCAGGCAGACATAGGCCGCCAGCTGGGCCGTGGCCGCGGCGGCGGGCTCGATCCAGTTGTCGACCGTCCCCATGCCGTCGCTGCCCAGGTGATGGTCGATGTTGATGCTGGCCGTCCCGGCAAAGCGGCCCTCCAGGGCCGTGGCCAGATCGTCGCCCAGACGGTGCGCTTCGCCGCAGTCCAGCAGCACCAGGGCCTTCGGCTCGAAGGGCAGGCGCTCCAGGCTGGTGAGCAGCGTGCAGGGCAGGGGCAGGAAGGACAGATAGTCCGGCACGCCCGAAGGGCTGTAAAGGACGAACTCCCTGCCCAGGGCCTTCAGCAGCCAGCCCAGGGCGCTCATGGAGCCCAGGGCATCCCCGTCGGGATTCACATGGGCGGCCACCAGCACCCGGTCCAGGCCGCGCAGGCTTGCCGCTACGCGCGCGGCGAGCTCGCGCCAGTTTTCGGGTATCTCAGTCATCAACGGCATAGATCTCTACCTCGCTGTCGGTCATTTCTTCGGTGCAGACGGCTTCCATCATCAGCGCGCATTTGTCCATGCGGCTGCGCAAGTGGCTCTCGCTGTTGGAGAGGGACGTCACGGCCAGCCGCAGGCGGGTCAGGCTGTTCTCGGTGCCTGCCTCGGCGATGGCCACGTTGAAGCGGTTGCGCACCTTCTGCTTCAGACTGTTGGCCACACGGCGCTTGGCCTTGAGGTTGTCGTTGCCGTCAAGGGCGAACTCCACGGTCAGGACTGCTACGAACATGGGCATGGTATCGGGCCTCGGGAGAGGCAAGGCCGGGGGAAGGGGGACGCTTTTGGAAAAAGCGTCCCCCTTCCCCCGGACCCCCATCCCCCCGTAAAACTTTTGTTTTGGTCGGTATGACGGGTCCCCGTCGTTGCGCGGCGGGCCTGCTCTCGTCCTCTTCCCCGGGAAAAGGCAGGAAAGCAGGCGTATTTTGTAAAGGATAGTGCGGCGTTTGAAAAGGGCATCCGTTGCGGGGGATCCGCCACCGTAAGAAACCTGGCGGGTGTGTCTCGCCTTTCAGCCATATCGCCGGGAGACCGGCGGACGAAGACCGGCCTGTGCGCCATGACGGCCCATCACAGACCTGCATAAAAGTTTTTGGAGGGATGGGGGAGTGTGAGGGGGAAGGGAGACCTTTTTCCAAAAAGGTCCCCTTCCCCCTCACGTATACCGGCCCCATCAAAAAAGGCGGCCGGGAGACCGGCCGCCTTGGCGGGGAAAAGGGGGACATTCCCCGATGGGGGTATCCGTTGTCGGGACCGGGGGCAGGCCCGGCCATGACACGGGTTGTCGTTGTTACAGGGTGGCGGCTTCCTCGACGGTCTCGAACGCTTCGATGCGCCCATCGTTGCGACGAAGGAAGCTACGAGGGGCGACAGTCCGGCAGGGGTCGGGCCGCCCGGGCCACCACGGCTTACAGGGTGGCAGCTTCTTCGACAGTTTCGAACGCTTCGATGATGTCGCCGATCTTGACGTCGTTGAAGTTCTCCAGGCCCACACCGCATTCGTTGCCCTTGACCACTTCGCGGGCGTCGTCCTTGAAGCGCTTGAGGGAGCTGATCTTGCCGGTGTAGACCACCACGCCGTCGCGGAGCAGGCGCACGCCGGCGTTGCGGGCGATCTTGCCGTCGGCCACATAGGAACCGGCGATGATGCCCACCTTGGGCACGCTGAAGGTGTTGCGGACCTCAGCCTGGCCCAGGTAGACTTCGCGCTGCACGGGAGCCAGCAGGCCGGCCATGGCGCTCTTGATGTCATCCACCAGCTTGTAGATGATATCGTAGTAGCGGATGTCCACGCTCTCGCGTTCGGCGATGTCCTTGATGCGCGAGGTGGGACGCACGTTGAAGCCGATGATGATGGCCTGGGAGGCGGAGGCCAGCATGATGTCGGATTCGGAGATGGCACCGGTGCCGCCGTGCACCACGTTGATGCGCACCTTTTCCGTGCTCTGCTTGTTGAGGGCCTCGGTGATGGCTTCCAGGCTGCCCTGCACGTCGGCCTTGAGCACCAGGTTGAGGGTCAGGGTCTCCTGGTCGGAGGCGCGGCGCGACAGGAAGGTCTCCAGGGTGACCTTGGACTCGCTGGCCAGATCGCGTTCACGCTGCTTGGTGGCGCGCATCTCGGCGATGCGGCGGGCCAGCTTTTCGTCGGCCACGGCAAAGAACTCCTCACCGGCTTCGGGCACGCCTTCAAAGCCCTGCACTTCCACGGGGATGGAGGGGCCGGCCTCCTTGACCTTCTTGCCCTGGTCGTTCATCAGGGCGCGCACGCGGCCGGAGAACTGGCCGCACACGAAGTTGTCGCCCTGGTGCAGGGTGCCTTCCTGGATGAGCACGGTGGCCACGGGGCCGCGGCCCTTGTCCAGCTTGGCTTCCACGATGCGGCCGTGGGCGGGCTTGTTGGGATTGGCCTTGAGGTCCATGATCTCGGACTGCAGGGCCACCAGTTCCAGCAGTTCGTCCAGGCCCTGGCGGGTCTTGGCGGAGACCTTGGCCACGATGGTGTCGCCGCCCCATTCTTCGGGCTGCAGGCCCATCTCGGACAGCTCACGCAGCACGCGGTCGGGATCGGCGCCGGGCTTGTCCATCTTGTTGACGGCCACCATGATGGGCACACCGGCGGCGCGCGAGTGGTTCACGGCTTCGCGGGTCTGTTCCATGACGCCGTCATCGGCGGCCACCACCAGGATGACCAGGTCGGTGACCTGGGCGCCGCGGGCGCGCATGGCGGTGAAGGCCTCGTGGCCGGGAGTGTCGAGG
The DNA here is from genome assembly GCF_900116045.1 of Desulfovibrio piger. NCBI lineage: Bacteria > Pseudomonadati > Thermodesulfobacteriota > Desulfovibrionia > Desulfovibrionales > Desulfovibrionaceae > Desulfovibrio > Desulfovibrio piger. Next base: position 1,806,854 of record NZ_LT630450.1, on the reverse strand, counting down.
AAGACGATCTCGCCGCGCTTGGTCTTCACATGGTAGGCACCGATGTGCTGGGTGATGCCGCCGGCTTCGCCGCTGGTGATGTTGGACTTGCGGATGGCGTCCAGCAGCGAGGTCTTGCCGTGGTCCACGTGGCCCATGATGGTGACGACCGGGGGACGGGGCTTGAGGTCTTCGGGTTTGTCCTCCTGCTGGGGCAGCAGGTAATCTTCTTCGGAGAAGCCGGCCTTTTCCACTTCGTAGTCGAATTCGGCGGCCACCAGGGTGGCGGTGTCGATATCCAGCGACTGATTGATGGTGGCCATGACGCCCAGGCCGAAGAGCACCTTGATGATCTCGTTGGCCTTGAGGCCCATCTGGTGGGCCATGTCGGCCACGCGGATGGCTTCGGTAACGCGGATCTTGCGCTTGGCGGCCTTGAGGGGCTGGGTGGCCTGCACGGCGGCGGGCTTGCCGGGCTTGCGGCGGCCGCGGGTGCTGCGGTTCATGCGCGGCGCGTCATCATCGTCCTGATGGCGGCCGAAATCGCCCTGCTGGAAATCGACGGTGCGGCGGCCCTTGTTGCGCTTTTTCTTGCTCTGGCCGTCGCGGCTGTCCAGGGGAGCGGCCGGCGCGGGAGCGCTGTAGCCGCCGCCGGCAGGACGGGGCCCGCCGCTGCGGGGACGGTCGCCGAAGCCGGAACGGTTGCCGCCGGGGCGGCCGGAACGGTTGTCGCGACCGTCACGGTCACGGCCGCCGTCACGGCTGTCGCGGGTGGTCGCGGCACCGGGCTGGGGACGGGAGATGACGCGCACCTGGGGGGCCGGGGCCACCACGCGGGCGCGGGTGGGGGTGGCTTCGGCGGGCCGCTCGTCGCGGTTCTCGCGGGCCTCGCGCTGGAGCAGCGTGGGCGCGGAGGAGCCTTCGGGCATGGCCGAAGCGTCAGGACGGCCGGCGCGGGACCTGGCGGCCTTTTCCGCGGCGCCGTTCTCGGCGGCTTCCTTGGCGTTGATGGCGGCCAGCACGGCGCTCTTGCGCACTTCGGGCTTGGCTTCGGGGGCCTTTTCGGGCTTGGGCTCGGTCCTGGCGTCCGCCCTGGTCACGGGCGTGGCGGCCTGGGCGGGCCGGATGATGCGGGCCGTGGGCGTGGCATCGGGACGACTGATGACGCGGGCGCCGGCCGGAGCCACCACGCGGGCGGTCTGGGGCGTCGCCTTTGCCGCGCGGGCTTCGCGCCTGGCTTCGGGCCTGGTTTCGGCTTTGGCTTCGTTCTTCACGGGTTCGGGCTTGGCTTCAGGAGCCTTTTCGGCCTCGGGGGCGGCCACCACGCGTGCAGCGGGCGTTTCCACCGGGGCGGCGGGTTCGGGAGTCTTTTCGGCCCCGGGTTCGGCCTTCGCAGGTTCGGGCTTGCCTTCGGGAGCCTTTTCAGCTTCGGGGACGGAGATCACGCGGGCCGCGGGCGTCTCCACCGGAGCGGCGGCCTTTTCGGGAGCGGCCGCGGCCTGTTCCTCGGCCGGGGCTTCGTCCTTCACGCGGCGGCGGCGCACGATGACCGTGGGCTGGTCGTCCTTGCGGTCGGCCTTGCGCTGGCGGTTCTCGGCCACGCGGTCGCGAACCCCGCTCACTTCTTCCATGGGGATGGAGCCCTGGGCGCTCTTGACGTTGAAGCCCATGGACTGCAGCTCCTGCAGCAGTTCCTTGGCATCCATCTTGAGCTCAGCGGCAAGATCCTTGATTTTGATTTTACTGTCCGACATTACTTTTCCCCCTTGCGCCGCCTGGACGGTCTGAACCTGGCGAATCGTGCCGCGCAGGCCGGATCGTCACACAGGTACCAGCCCCTGCCCGGACTGGTCTGCGGCGTGTCGATAGTCAAATTTCCGTGCGCGTCGCGCACGTGGCGCGTCAGTGCCGCCTTGGCGAAACGGCGGCGGCAGATGACGCACATTCTCACTGGCCCTTCGCAGCCCTCGGCGGGCGCGTCGGGGCTAGTCTTCATCACCATCCTGGGCGTTTCCGCTGTTGCCGGCGCCGGCCGTGTCTTCCTCGGCGGCCCGGGGTTCGGGCTCGGCCACGGGGGCCAGGAAGTTGATGGCCGAACGCAGGTCGGCGATGCGGCTGTCCGAGATGGCCAGCTTGTCGGACAGTTCCTCGTCACTGGCCTGGCGCAGCAGGTCCAGCGAGGTATAGCCCGCTTCCAGCAGCTGGTTCATGGAGACTTCGGCCACGCTGGCCACCTGCTCCAGACCGTGGCCGATGGCGTTGGCCTCGTTGTAGCGGGTCTCGGTGAAGATATCGACCTTCCAGCCCAGCAGGCGGGCGGCCAGCTTGACGTTCTGGCCCTTGCGGCCGATGGCGTTGGTCAGCTGGTCATCGGGCACGATGACTTCCAGCAGGTTCTCTTCCTCGTCCACCACGATGCGGGAGACCATGGCCGGGGCCAGGGCGTTGCGGGCGTAGGTGGCGATATCGGGGCTCCAGACCACGATGTCGATGCGTTCGCCGCGCAGTTCCTGCACGATGTTCTGGATGCGCGAACCGCGCACGCCCACGCAGGCGCCCACGGGGTCCACGTCGCGCTCGCGGGAGAGCACGGCCACCTTGGCGCGGGAGCCGGGGTCACGGGCCACGCCCATGATCTGCACCACGCCGTCGTCCACTTCGGGCACTTCGCGGCGGAACAGGGCGGCCATGTAGTCGCGGTGCGCGCGGGAGATGACCACCTGCGGGCCGCGGCCTTCCTTGCGCACGTCGATGATGATGGCCTGCACGCGGTCGTTGCGCTTGTAGTGCTCGCGGGGGATCTGCTCCTCGCGGGGCAGGATGGCTTCGGTGCGGCCCAGGTTGACCACCCAGCCGCCCTTGTCGCGGCGCTGCACGATACCGGAGACGATCTCGCCCATGCGGTCCTTGTACTCGTCGTAGATGATCTCCTGCTCGGCGTCGCGCATGCGCTGGATGATGACCTGCTTGGCGGACTGGGCGGCGATGCGGCCCAGGTCTTCCACCTTCACGCGGAAACCGACTTCGTCGTCGATCTGCACGGAGGGATCATGGGTGCGGGCTTCGGTGATGCCGATGTGGGTGTCCTCGTTTTCGACCTCGCCGTCTTCCACCACGATCTTGAACTGGTAGACTTCGATGTCGCCGGTGTTGTCGTTGTACCGGACTTCCACATCCATATCTTCGCTGAAGCGGCGCTGCACCGAGGTGCGCACGGCATCTTCAAGCGTCTTGATGAGCATGTCGCGGTCAAGGCCCTTGTCTTTGCTGATCTGGTCAATGGCCTTTTTGAGTTCAAGGTTCATTGCTACCTCCGGCTGCCGCACAGAGCGGCATAAATTTCCTGGTGTACCGGCCGGGGCCGGAAACCGCCGTCACGGGCGGGTGATGACGAAGCGGCCTTGCGGCCGCGTGAGAGGACCGCAGGGCGTGCCCGTGCGGTTATATGTCTTCGGCCTCGTTGCGGCCGGGATGCTTGCTCTTGCCGCCTTTGGCCTTGCCCTTCCTGGGGGCGTCGCCCTGGGGCCCGGCCTTGGCGGCCTTGCGGGCGGGCTGCTTGCCGGGCTTTTGCGGCTGGCGGAAAATATGGATGCGGCTGGCGCGGCGCACCATGTCCCAGGGCACCAGGACCTCGTCCATGGCCTCGGGGCAGATGTCGCCCTCGGCCGAGACGCTGGCCGGGGCCAGGCGCACGGCGCTGCCGGTGACTTCGCGCAGGACGCCGCGCCAGGCGCGACGGGCCGCGGGGGCGTTTTCGGGCGCGTAGGCGGAGACCATGCGCAGTTCCACCATGTCGCCCGCATAGGGACGCATCTGGTCGAGAGAGAAGAACAGACGGCTGAAACCGGGCGTGGAGACTTCCAGCACATAGGCCTGCTCGATGAGGTCTTCCACTTCGAGGGCCAGACCGAGCTGGCGCGAGATCTCCTCGCACTGGTCGATGCTGGCGGAGCGGGCCTCCATGATGCCGGCGCCGTCCTCAAGGTCGCCGGCGGGCTCGCTGCCGGCGGACAGTGCGGCCTGGGCCTGTTTGACCTCCTGCGGCAGGTCCACGAACACGCGCACCGTGGTGCGGCCTGCCTGGGCGATCTCCACACCCCAGATTTCAAGACCCTGAGCCTGGACCAGGGGCGTGGCCAGACGGGTGACGGTTTCCTTGAGGCTGTTTTCGCTCATGTCCCTTCCTGGGCGTCTGCCCGGTCGCAAGTACAAAAAAAAGGGGGCCTGTTGAGGCCACCCCGTTGTGAACGCATGTTCTGCATCAGGATGATGCGGCAGTGACTGCCGCGCCATTTCGGACAACCATATAAGGAAAGAACCGGGGGACTGTCAAGCGCTTTTTGGCCTTTGGGGCGGAAAATCCGCTTTTGGCGCGGTTTTGACCGGCAAGGGCCCGCAGGGGGAAAGGGAGCGATGGCCGGCGGGAAGGTCCCGGCACGGAGGCGGGGGAGATGGGGCCCCCTCGCGCCAGCGACCGGATGGCGACCCGGAGGGCGTGCCCGTTGCGACGCAGGAAGCTGCGGGCGGCGGTGCCGGGAAATTTCCCGTCCACCTCAAAACGCCGCCTCAAAAAGCCGCCAGCAGCGCCCCCTGCGGCGCCGTGAGGCTGTCGGCCAGCTTGCGATGGGCGGCGGGCATGGCCAGGCTCTCCAGCTCCCCGCGCTCCAGCCAGCGGCAGGCCGTGGCCGCCGTGAGCACGGGCGGTTCGGGCGGCCGGGGCGTTGCGTCCGTGACCGGCTCCAGGGCAAAGCAGTGCAGGCGCACCCGGTAGGTGGTGTAGCCGTGGCGGATGACGCCCAGCGGGGCCGTCACCCGGACGGCGAGGCCCGTCTCCTCGGCGAATTCGCGCACCACGGCCTGTTCCGGCGTCTCGCCGGGCTCCACACGGCCGCCGGGGAATTCCCACAGGCCGCCCCAGGCCCCCCGGGGCAGGCGTTTCTGGACGAAGATGCGGCCGTGGCTGGAAAGGACGCCGGTCACCACCTCGATGGGGGTGATCTCCGCCTTTTTGCCCGGGACGGGGCGCTCATGCACGATGCCCAGGTGCAGGGCCGTGCAAAAACGGGCCAGGGGGCACTGGCCGCAGCGGGGCTTCTTGCCGCAGACCAGGGCGCCCAGTTCCATCATGGCCTGGTTGTGGCGGCGTGCCTCGCCCGCGGGCAGGAGGCGGCGGGCCAGCTCCGCGATGCGCGCGGCTGCCGGGCCGGACTTGACCGGGCTGTCCACGTCGAAGACGCGGGCGATGACCCGTTCCACATTGGCGTCGATGCAGGCCACGGGCAGGTTGAAGGCGATGCTGGCGATGGCGGCCGCGGTGTAGGGGCCGATGCCGGGCAGGGCGCGGATGGCATCGGGCCCGGAGGGGAAGATGCCGCCGTGCTCCCGCATGACCAGGCGGGCGGCGGCCAGCAGGTTGCGGGCGCGGGAATAGTAGCCCAGGCCCTCCCAGGCGTGCAGCACTTCCTCCTCGGAAGCGGCGGCCAGGGCGGGCAGGTCGGGAAAGCGCTCCATCCAGCGCAAAAAATAGCTGACGCCGCGTTCCATCTGGGTCTGCTGGAGCATGATCTCCGAGATCCAGACTTCATAGGGCGTATACTGGCGCCGCCAGGGCAGGGGCCGGGCATTGGCGGCGAACCAGGCGAGCAGGGCCTGCTGCAGCTCGGGAAGATGGCTCTCGGGCGGGCGGTGGCCGGGCGGCGGCACGGCACCGGTGACGGGGACGAGGGACGGCAGCGCATGCTGGCCGGTGGTCTGGCGGGATCTCATGGCCGCAGTGTAGCCGTGCGGGCCCTTCCTGTCACCCCGCCGGAGCAGGGAGGAGGCACATTGTCTTTGCCGGCCGCTTGTCGTATAGAGACGGATGGCCGCCGTGTTGCACGGCCGCCGCAAATTTCCCTCAAGGAGTTACCATGTCCAATCCCACCGTGCTGCTGGAAACGACCTCGGGCGACATCCTGATCGAGCTCTTCCCCGACAAGGCTCCCGACACCGTCGCCAACTTCCTGCAATATGTGGATGACGGCTTTTATGCCAACACCATTTTCCATCGTGTGATCCCCGGTTTCATGATCCAGGGCGGCGGCCTTGGCCCCCGCATGGACGAAAAGGCCACCCGTGTCCCCGTCAAGAACGAAGCCGACAACGGCCTGTCCAATGAGCGCGGCACCATCGCCATGGCCCGCACCATGGATCCCCACAGCGCCACCGCGCAGTTCTTCATCAACCTGGTGGACAACGACTTCCTCAACTACAGCGCTCCCGTGCCCAGCGGCTGGGGCTACTGCGTGTTCGGCAAGGTCGTGGAAGGCATGGACGTGGTGGACAAGATCGCCAAGGTCAAGACCAAGAGCGTGGGCATGCACGAGAACGTGCCCACCGACATGGTGCTCATCACCGGCGCCAGCCGCTTCGAATAGGCCGCGGCCTGTTCCTCGCCGATTCTGGACTGTCAGCCCCACGCCTGCCGTGGGGCTGCCGGATTTTCAGGAGGAAACATGAAAAAATGGCTTTTGTGCTGCTGCCTGCTGCTGGCCCTGCCCCTGGCCGTCCGGGCGGAAGACGAAAAGATCGACCCCGCCAACTACATCTGCGCCGAATTCGTGGCACAGGGCGCCGTCAGCCAGGATCCGCCCGTCTTCCAGGCCCTGCAGATCGACGGCTTCGTAAGCTCCAACATCGGCTATACCGTGGCCGATCCCCAGGCCATCAACGTGCTGGTGCCCCAGGCCTACCTCATGTGCCAGGAGCAGCCCACCACCGTGGTGGCCGAGATCTGGGAGCCCCTCAAGAAAAAGCTGCCCCGCCCCGTCAGCGGCGAATGGGAGGCCGACGTGACCAAATGCCGCGCCTATAACGAACATCCCGAGAACGGCAGCGGCTTCGTCATCTGGCTGGATGCGTACAACCGTCAGTACAATGTGACCGAAAAGTCCATCCTGGCCAGGCAGGAGACCCTGGACAAGTTCCTGGCCGCCTGCGCCAAGAACCCCGATGCCTTCATGATCGACGTGCTCCAGGAGACCCTGGGCAACAAGTAAAAAGTCGGGAGCCCTTCCGCAAGGAAAACGAAAGGACCGCCATCCCCGCGCTGCCTTCGGGCTGCGGGGACGGCGGTCCTGCATTTTTTCAGGGATGCCGCCGGGTGGCGTCATCCGGCGGCGCATGCCCGCACAGGGGAGGGCTCCCGGACGCGAGGGAGCGCAGGAGGGCGGTCAGGCCCTGCCCGTCAGGGCGGCGCTCCCGGAAGGGAGGACCCCCCTGTCTATTCCTGGACGAAGGGATAGACCCGGACGCTCAGGGGCTGCTTGTCCTTGTGGGACATGGCGGAGATCACATAGGTGTACTGCCGGCTCTGGCCCGCCGGCGGGCAGGGGCCGGTATAGACCCGCGTCAGGGCGCCTTCGGGGATGATGCCGGTGCCGTCGTTCTCCCAGCTGCCGCCGCCCATCAGGCGTTCCTGCGGCTCGTTCTCCAGCAGGCGGACATCGAAATAGTCCGTGCCCCTGGGCACGTTGGTGACCACCATCTCGGGCGAGATGCGCGAGCAGCGGTGCAGGGAGCGCAGCTTCACTTCCACCTGCATGTCAGGGGGCGTTTCCGGCTGGGCGGGGGGCTCGCTGCTGTCCTGCCACAGGCCGCAGGCCGAGAGCATCAGGGTCGCGCCCAGCAGGAGCGGGGCACGGTACAGGTTTTTTCCAGAAAAACGCTTGCGCATGGGGGGCCTCCGGGTATTTGCTATTTCCAGCCTTCGCAAGCTATACTGGATAGTCACCAGAATGACAATAGGATCAGCAGTCTGACGAGCCCCGTGTGCGCCGCCAGGATTGCGTGGACAACAACTCAGGAGAACCCCATGTCCCTTCTTGCAGAAAGCGTTTCCGGCTATCTGGAAAATGCCTCCTGGATCCGCCGCATGTTCGAGGCCGGCGGCCAGTTGAAAGCCCGCTACGGTGCGGAGAACGTCTATGACTTCAGCCTGGGCAATCCCGACCTGCCCGCCCCCGCCGCCGTGGGCGAGGGCCTGCGCCGTTTTGCCGAACACGCCGGTGAACCTTTCGCCTTCGGCTACATGCCCAATGCCGGTTTCCCCTGGGCGCGCGAGCAGCTGGCCGCCCATCTGAGCAAGGAGCAGGGCGTGGACCTGGAGGCCAATGACGTGCTGCTCACCTGCGGTGCCGCCGGCGGCCTCAATGCCTTTTTGCGCGCCGTCATCAATCCCGGCGAGAAGATGCTGACCTTTGCCCCGTATTTCGTGGAATACGGCTTTTATGTGGCCAACCACGGCGGCAGCCTCCAGGCCGTCATGAGCAGGCCCGGCACCTTCGAGCCCGACCTGGACGCCCTGGAAGAGGCCATCGACGAGAAGACCCGCGTGGTGCTCATCAACTCGCCCCACAATCCCACGGGCGTGGTCTACAGCCGCAAGGCCGTCACCTCCCTGTGCCGCCTGCTGGAGAACAAGAGCGAGCAGTACGGCCATCCCATCTGGCTCATCGCCGACGAGCCCTACCGCTTCCTGACCTATGACGGCGTGGAAGTGCCCTCGGTGCTGCCCCTGTACCAGTACGCCGTGGTCATCAGCTCCTTCTCCAAGAACCTGTCCCTGCCCGGCGAGCGCGTGGGCTATGTGGCCGTTTCGCCCAAGCTGGCCGACCGTGCCAGGCTCATGGCCGGCCTGACCCTGACCAACCGCATCCTCGGCTTCGTCAACCCGCCCGTGGTGGGCCAGCACATCATGGCCGCCGCCCTGGGCAGCCAGGTGGACGTGGAGGTCTACGCCCGCCGCCGTCAGGCCATGGCCGAGGTGCTGACCGATGCCGGCTACAGCTTCCAGATGCCCGCCGGGGCCTTCTACTTCTTCCCGCAGGCCCCCGGCGGCGACGACGTGGCCTTCGTCAACCGTCTGGTGGAAGAACGCGTGCTGGCCGTGCCCGGTTCCGGTTTCGGCTGCCCCGGCTATTTCCGCCTGGCCTTCTGCGTGGACGAGAGCGTCATCCGCAATGCCGCCGAAGGCTTCGCCCGCGCCTACGCCGCGGTGGCCGGCAAGTAATGTCCCCTGTGGGCGGGAGGGCGTGCGCCTTCCCGCCTTTTTTGTCTTCCGCGTCTTCCCGGAGGTGCCGTGTCCCGTCTCCTTCCCCTTCTGATCCTGCTGGGCTGCCTCCTGCTGCCTGCCGCGGGCGTCCCGGCCCGCGACATCGGCCCGGACGAGGCCCGGCAGGTGCTGGCCCGGCCGCCCGCCGGTCTGGTGGTGCTGGACATCCGCACCCCGGAAGAGTTCCGGGACGGGCATCTGCCCGGCGCCCGCAACCTGGATTTCTTCGCCCCGGATTTCCGGCAGCGGCTGGAAACCCTGGCGCGCGGGGACGCGCCCGTCCTGCTCTACTGCCGTTCGGGCAACCGTTCCGGGCAGGCCATGCGCCTGCTGCGGCAGTGGGGCCGGGACGACGTGCTGCACCTTGCCGACGGCTTCCGCGCCTGGCGGGCCGCCGGGCTGCCCGAAGAATGACGTCCCGCACGGCCCCGTCCGTGCCCCCTTCTCCTCACATGGAAATCGCCCTATGTCCGCTTTCATCCCCTCTTCCCTCTATGGCGTCATCGGCTGGCCCCTGGCCCAGAGCCTGAGCCCGCTGCTGCACAACACCGCCTTCCAGGCCCTGGGCATCCCCGCGGCCTACATGCTCTGGGAGCTGCCCCCGGAAAAACTGCCGCAGTTCGTGGACAGCATGCGCCTGCTGGGCATCCGCGGCTGCTCCGTCACCCTGCCGCACAAGGTGGCGGTCCTGCCCCTGCTGGACCGCCGCAGCGAGCGCGTGGAGCTCATGGGCGCCGCCAACACCCTGTACTGGCAGGACGGCCGGCTCTGCGGCGAGAACACCGACGTGACCGGCTTCATGCATCCCCTGCTGGAGCGCGGCCTCGACCCGGCCGCGCCCGTCCTGGTGCTGGGCGCCGGAGGGGCCGCCCGCGCCGTGGTCTGCGGCCTGTGGCTGCACGGCTGCCGCCGCATCTTCGTGACCACGCCTTCCGACCGTTCCCATGCGCCGCTGGTGGAGCGCTTCGGCGTCACGGCCGTGCCCTGGGCCGGGCGCCATGACGTGGCGGCCTCGCTGCTGGTCAACACCACGCCCCTGGGCATGCACGGCAAGGCCGAGGACCGGAGCCCCTATGATTTCGACCGGGCCCCGGCCCCGGCGGACGGCTGTGTGCCCGTGGCCTACGACATCGTCTACAACCCGCTGCGCACCCAGTTCCTGCGTGAGGCGCAGGCCCGCGGCTGGGCCACCATCAGCGGCCTGGAGATGTTTTTCCGCCAGGGCGAGGCCCAGTTCCGCCTCTGGACCGGGCAGGACATGCCGCAGGCCGCCCGCCGGGCCCTGGAACATCAGCTGGGCGCCGCGCGCGCCTGAGTCAGGAGGGATACCATGCGCAAGATCCTCGTCCTCCACGGCGTCAATCTCGACATGTTCGGCAAACGTGACCCCCGGCACTACGGCCATGCCACCCTGGCCGACATCGACGCGGCCCTGCGCGGGCTGGCCGAAGAGCTGGGCGTGGCGCTGGAGACCTTCCAGACCAACCACGAGGGCGTGATGGTGGAACGCATCCACGCGGCCCTCGAGGACGGCACGGACGCCATCGTCATCAATGCCGGGGCCTGGACCCACTACAGCTACGCCATCATGGATGCCCTGGGCATATTGTCCATCCCGGTGGTGGAGGTGCACATGTCCAACGTCCACGCCCGCGAGGCCTTCCGTCACCATTCGGTGCTGTCCGCGGTCAGCGCGGGCAGCATCGCGGGCTTCGGTGTGGACAGCTACCTGCTGGGCCTGCGCGCGGCCTGCTCGCTGCTGGATCGCCAGGATGCCTGACGTGGCGGAAAATGCCCGCCAGCCAAGACTTTGCGAACGCTGCAGCCCGTAAAAAACATGTGCGCTTTGGCTGGATTTTTTCATGCAGACGCGCTAGTCTGCTGCAAATTGGTATGTCTTTGTCCTTCAGACTCTAACCTTGAGAGTTTCCATGAACGACGCCATTGATCTGACCCGAAAGCGTGACCGCGACTTCACCGCCGCGGTGGAAGCGCAGAGCGGGCAAAACGTCTCCACCTGCTACCAGTGCGGCAACTGCTCGGCTGGCTGTCCCGCGGGCTTCGTCTATGACCTGCAGGCCAACCAGATCATGCGTGGCGTGCAACTGGGCCTGAAAGACCAGGTGCTGAATTCCCGCTCCATCTGGATGTGTCTGTCCTGTTCCACCTGCAGCCTTCGCTGCCCCAACAACATCGATGTGGCCGAGGTCATGGAGACCCTGCGCCACATGGCCCGCAAGGAAGGGCGCGTGGCCGTGCCCAAGGTGGAAAAGTTCTGGTTTTCCTTCCTTGATACCGTGCGCAAGTTCGGGCGGACTTACGAGATCGGCACCATGGTCCTGTACATGTTGCGCTCCCTGCGCGTCTTCACGGACGTGGACCTGGCTCCCCAGGCCCTGGCCAAGCAGAAGCTGGGCTTCAGGCCCCATTCCATTCCCAACGGCGGCGCCGAGGCTGTGGGCCGCATCATGACCCGCTACAAGGAACGCGCCAAGCGTGAGGGGGTGCGCCCATGAGACTTGCCTACTATCCCGGCTGTTCGGCCAAGGGCTCCTCGGCCGATTACGAAATGTCCACCCAGGCCGTGTGCGGCGCCCTGGGCATGCGGCTGGAAGAGCTGCCCGACTGGAACTGCTGTGGTTCCACGCCCGCCCATGCGGTGGATACCGAACTTTCCGCGGCCCTGTGCGTGCGCAACCTGGACATCGCCGCCCGCACCCAGGCCGACATGGTGGTGACGCCCTGTCCGAGCTGCCTCTCCAACCTGCGCCATGCGGCCAAACGCATGGAAAAGCCGGAGTTCCGCGCCCGCGTCAACGAGCTGCTGGACAACCCCGCGGCCGAGAGTTTCCCGCCCGTGACCTCCGTCATGCAGGGCATCGCCCAGATGTACGACGCCAAGGCCATCGCCAGCCATGTGAAGCGCAGCCTGCGCGGCCTCAGGCTGGTGGCCTATTACGGCTGTCTCATGAGCCGCCCGGCGGAACTCATGCAGTTCGGGGATCCCGAGAACCCCACCCTCATGGAAGAGCTGCTGGGCGCCTGCGGCGCCGAGATGCTGGACTTCCCGCTCAAGACCGAATGCTGTGGCGCCTCCTTCGGCATCCCGGAACGTCCCATGACGGCGCAGCTGTCGGGCCGCATCCTCGAAGTGGCCACCAACATGGGCGCCGACGCCATCGTGGTGGCCTGCCCCCTGTGCCAGATGAACCTGGACCTGCGCCAGAAACAGGCCATGAAGGGCGTGGACCGCTATTTCCATATGCCGGTGCTCTACTACACCCAGATGATGGGCCTTGCCTTCGGCATGCTGCCCAGCGAACTGGGCCTCGACAAGCTGGTGGTCAGCGCCAACGCCCTGGTGGAGCGCATCCTCGACACCCAGCGCGAGGACGCCCAGAAGGCCCAGGCCCCCGAAGGAGATAAAGCATGAGAATAGGCGTTTTCATCTGTCACTGCGGCAGCAATATCGGCGGCACCGTTGATTGCGCCAAGGTCGCCGAGACGGCCCGAGCCTATCCCGATGTGGTCTACGCCGTGGACCTCATGTACTCCTGTGCCGAGCCCGGCCAGGCCGCCATCGAAGCGGCCATCCACGAGCACAAGCTGGACGGCGTGGTGGTGGCCTCGTGCAGCCCGCGCATGCATGAGCCCACGTTCCGCCGCACCGTGGAACGCGCCGGCCTGAACCGCTACATGTTCGAGATGGCCAACATCCGCGAGCACGTCTCCTGGATCGGCAAGGACAAGGTGGCCAACACCAACAAGGCCGCCGAACTGGTGGAGATGGCCGTTGCCAAGCTGCGCAACGACAAGCCGCTGTTCTCCAAGTCCTTCGACATCAACAAGCGCGTGCTCATCATCGGCGGCGGTGTGGCCGGCATCCAGGCCGCCCTGGACTGCGCCGACGGCGGCGTGCCCGTGGTGCTGGTGGAACGCCAGCCCACCATCGGCGGCAAGATGGCCAAGCTGGACAAGACCTTCCCCACCGTGGACTGCTCGGCCTGCATCCTGGGCCCCAAGATGGTGGACGTGGCCCAGCATCCCAACATCACCCTGTACGCCATGTCGGAAGTGGAAGACGTCTCCGGCTATGTGGGCAACTTCACCGTCAAGATCCGCAAGCGCGCCACCTATGTGGACTGGAGCCTGTGCACCGGCTGCGGCGCCTGCACGGAAAAATGCCCCAGCAAGAAGACGCCCGACGCCTTCAACGAATTCACCGGTCCCACCACGGCCATCAACATCGCCTTCCCGCAGGCCATCCCCAAGAAGGCGGTCATCAATCCCGAATACTGCCGCCAGATGACCAAGGGCAAATGCGGCGTGTGCGCCAAGGTCTGCCCCACCGGCGCCATCAAGTACGACATGCAGGACGAGGTCGTCACCGAGGAAGTGGGCTGCATCGTGGCCGCCACCGGTTACGACCTCATGGACTGGACCATCTACGAGCAGTACGGCGGCGGCAAGTACCCCGACGTCATCACCTCCCTGCAGTACGAACGCCTGCTGTCCGCCTCGGGCCCCACCGAAGGCCACATCAAGCGTCCTTCCGACGGCAAGGAGCCCCAGAGCGTGGTCTTCATCCAGTGCGTGGGCTCGCGCGACAAGTCCATCGGCCGTCCCTACTGCTCGGGCTTCTGCTGCATGTACACCGCCAAGCAGGCCGTGCTGACCAAGGACCACATCCCCACCTCGCAGTCCTACGTCTTCTACATGGACATCCGTGCCCCATCCAAGCTCTATGACGAGTTCACCCGCCGGGCCATCGAGGAATACGGCACGGAATACATCCGCGGCCGCGTGTCCAAGATCTACCCCGACGGCAACGGCCAGTACATCGTCAAGGGCGTGGACACCCTGCTGGGCCAGCCCGTGGAGATCCGCGCCGACCTGGTGGTCCTGGCCGTGGGCATCGAAGCCAGCAAGGGCTCCCCGCAGCTGGCCGAGAAGCTGCGCATCTCCTACGACAGCTACGGCTTCTTCATGGAGAGCCATCCCAAGCTGAAGCCCGTGGAGACCAACACCGCCGGCGTGTTCCTGGCCGGTGTCTGCCAGGGCACCAAGGACATCCCCTCGTCGGTGTCCCAGGGCTCGGCCGCCGCGGCCAAGGTGCTGGCGCTCTTTGCCCGCGACAAACTTGAAAATGACCCGCAGATCGCGCAGGTGGACAACAAGCGCTGTGTGGCCTGCGGCAAGTGCATCCGTTGCTGCCCCTTCGGCGCCATCACGGAAGTGGAATTCCGCGGCGAGAAGAAGGCGCAGGTTATCGAAACCGTATGTCAGGGTTGCGGTGTGTGTACCTCCACCTGTCCGCAGGGGGCCATCCAGCTTTCGCACGCTACTGACAATCAGATCCTTGCGGAGGTGAATGCCTTATGCCAGTGCTGAATGGCAAAGAACTGCGGATCGTAGGCTTTCTTTGCAACTGGTGTTCCTACGGCGGTGCCGACACCGCCGGGGTCGCCCGTGCCACCCAGCCCACCGACCTGCGTATCATCCGTGTCCCCTGTTCGGGCCGCATCGACCCGCTGTTTATCGTGCGCGCCCTGCTCAACGGCGCGGACGGCGTGCTGGTGTCGGGCTGCCACCCGCGTGACTGCCACTATTCCGCCGGCAACTACTATGCCCGCCGCCGTCTGGAAGTGCTCAAGCAGTTCCTGCCCGTGCTGGGCATCGACGACCGCCGCTTCGAGTACACCTGGGTCTCGGCTTCCGAAGGCCAGCGCTGGCAGCATGTAGTGACCACCTTCACCGACCGCATCCACAAGCTGGGCCCCGCGCCCCGCTTCGAGGATCCCGAGCCGCTGCTCAAGGTGGTGGACATGGCCCTCACGTCCCTGCGTCCGCTGGGCACCGGCCAGAACGCCAAGCTGGACGAGCTCAAGGCCGCCATCAAGGCCAAGCTGCCCGAACTGGACTGCGTCATCGGCTGGCAGCAGGGCTACGACGCCGTGCATACGGTGCCGCTGTTCATGCGCACGCCCGAAGACGTGGACAAGCTGGTCTGGGGCCCCTTCAACGTCAACAATCCGGCCACCTACCTGCCCAGCCTCAAGGGCAGGAAGGTGGGCATCGTGGTCAAGGGCTGCGACTCCCGCTCCGTGGTGGAACTGCTGCAGGAAAACCTCATCAACCGCGACGACGTGACCATCTTCGCCATGCCCTGCGAAGGCACCCTGGACATGGCCCGCGTGGACAAGGAACTGGGCCGCTACAACGGGATCGACAGCGTGGTCTATGACGAGGCCGGTGTGACCGTCACCGCCGACGGCAAGGAACACCGCTTCTGCATGACCGAATGCGCCCAGGGCAAATGCTACGGCTGCACCATGCCCACGGCCCAGCTGGCCGACACCCTGGCCGGTGCGCCCACCACGGTGGAAGGCACCCCCGGCACGCCGCCCGAGCTGGCCCTGCTGGATTCCATGACCCTGCCCGAACGCATGGCCTTCTGGCGCGGCCAGATGGAACGCTGCCTGCGCTGCTACGCCTGCCGCAACGCCTGTCCCATGTGCGTGTGCCGCGACTACTGCGTGGCCGAGAGCCGTGATCCCCACTGGATGACCCAGGAAGACAGCGTGCGCGAAAAACTGTACTTCCAGACCATCCACGCCCTGCACCTGGCCGGCCGCTGCACCGGTTGCGGCGAATGCCAGCGGGCCTGCCCCGTGGGCATCCCGATCCTGGCCCTGCGCCAGCAGATCGGTCGTGCCGTGAGCCAGCTCTTCGACGGCTACAAGGCCGGCATGGACCCCGAGGCCGTGCCGCCGCTGCTGGGCTATGAGCTGGAAGAAAAGAACATCCATGAGAGGGAGTGGAAATGAGCATAACCCGTTTCGTCACCGCTGACGGCCTGCCCGCCTTTCTGGCTCACCTCTCCAAGAGCGCCCGCGTGCTGGCCCCGGTAGAAAAGCCGGGCAACAAGACCGCGGTCGTGTTCGAGCCCTGGAAGGAAGGCAAGCCCTTCACCCTGTCCAAGGCCACCGTGCCCGCCAAGGAAGCCGTGCTGCCCCAGTGCGAAGTGCTGGTGCGCTACAGCAAGACCAAGGATCCCAATGATCCGGGCAAATGCACCATGACCCTGGACGATACGCCGCAGGCCGAGCCCACCGTGGTCTTCGGCAGCCGTCCCTGTGACGCCCGCGGCTATGTGACCCTGGACCGGCCCTACCTGCACGGCCCCTTCGCGGACCCGTACTACAAGGCCCGTCGTGACCAGCTCACCGTCATCACCCTGACCTGCCCCAGCGGCTGCAGCACCTGCTTCTGCCACTGGGTGGGCGGCGGTCCCACCTCGCCGGAAGGTTCCGACGTGCTGATGACCGAAGTGGAAGGCGGCTATGTGCTGCAGGCCATGACCGACAAGGGCGCGGCCCTGCTGGAAGGCAGCAGCCTGGCCGACGGCGCCGACCGCTTTGCCGATGCCGAGGCCGCCCGCAAGGCCGCCTGGGCCAGCCTGGACAAGGCGCCCAGCCTGGCCGAAGCTCCGGCCAAGGTGGCCGCCCGCTTCGAGGATGTGGAGTTCTGGCAGCAGGAGACCGACCGCTGTCTGTCCTGCGGGGCCTGTACCTACTTCTGCCCCACCTGCTACTGCTTCAACATCACCGACGAAGGCGACGGCCTCAACGGCCGTGAGGGCCGCCGTCTGCGTACCTGGGACAACTGCATGTCGCCCCTGTTCACGCGTGAGGCCAGCGGGCACAACCCCCGCACGGCCAAGGCCCTGCGCATGCGCAACCGCGTGTCGCACAAGTTCGCCACCTATCCCGAGAACTGGGGCGCCTTCTCCTGCAACGGCTGCGGCCGCTGCGTGAGCAACTGCCCCGTGCATCTGGATATCCGCGCCATCGTGCTCGATGCCATCAACAAGTAGGAGTTCGTTCATGGCTACCAAGAAAACCACCACCCGGAGCAAAAGCACGAAGGCCGCCGCCAAGCCTGCCGCCAAGCCCGCAGCCAGGACCAGGAAGGCTGCCGCCGCGGCTGTCCCGGCAGACGCCGCGGAAGTGGCCGTGCGCGGCACGGACAGCCCCGTGCTGAAGGAAAGCCATGCGCCCGTGGTCAAGGACAGCCCGGTGCCGGCCGAAGCCGTGAAGGCCGAAGCCCCCGCCGTGGCCGAGCCTGCCCAGGCTCCCGCCGTGGCTGAGGAAAAACCCGCCCGTGCCCGCAAGAGCAAGGCTGCCGAAGCCGCCCCCAGGGCGGCGGAAAAGCCCGCCGAAGCCCCCAAGGCCGACGAAAAGCCCGCCGAAGCTCCCGCCCCTGCGGCGGAAGCCAAACCGGCCGCCAGGCCTGCCGTCCTCAAGCCCCGTGCCGACGGCGGCATGCTGCGCGAGATCACGCCCCGTCCCCAGCAGGCGGGCAACCCGTACAAGCCCATGCTGGCCACGGTGGTGGAGACCATCCAGGAGACCGGCAACATCAAGACCCTGCGCGTGGTCCTGGACGATCCCGAGCAGATGGCCGCCTTCACCTATGAGCCCGGCCAGGTGGGCCAGCTTTCGGTGTTCGGTGCCGGTGAATCCACCTTCGTCATCAACACCCCGCCCTCGCAGAAGGAGTACCTGCAGTTCTCCGTCATGCAGGCCGGTGAAGTGACTTCCGCCATCCACCGCCTGAACCCCGGCGACAAGGTGGGCGTGCGCGCTCCCCTGGGCAACTTCTTCCCCTACAACGACTGGAAGGGGAAGAACATCTTCTTCGTGGGCGGCGGTATCGGCATGGCCCCCATCCGCACCATCATGCTGCATGTGCTGGAGCACAAGGCCGATTACGGCAAGGTGAGCCTGCTCTACGGCGCCCGTTCGCCGCGCGACATGGCCTTCAGCTACGAGCTGGACGGCTGGCTGGCCAATCCCGACCTGGATTGCACGCTCTGCATCGACAATCCCTACGAAGGCTGGCCGCACAAGGTGGGCCTGATCCCCAACGTGCTGACCGAGCTGAACCCCAGCCCGGACAACTGTGTGGCCGTGCTCTGCGGCCCGCCCATCATGATCAAGTTCACCCTGCAGGCCCTGGAAAAACTGGGCTTCCAGCCCGAGAACATCGTGACCACGCTGGAAAAGCGCATGAAGTGCGGCATCGGCATCTGCGGCCGCTGCAACATCGGCAGCCACTATGTCTGCGTGGACGGCCCGGTGTTCACCATGGCCCAGCTCAAGGAACTGCCGCCTGAACTGTAGGCCGGCATCCCCGCTGTGTATGGAGGAAGGGGTCTTCGGGCCCCTTCCTTTTTTTGCGCCCTGTCCGGGAGCGGGCCGCTGCGGCGGAAAAGGATGGCGGACAGGGCCTTGCGGGGCCCCTTTGCCCGGGCCGGGAGGCAAATGCCGTGATTCCGCGGGCGCAGGGAAGCAATATCACGATTGTATGGCCATCACATCACTCTTGGTGTGATACCATGCCATAACTCGTACTTTAAACATGATGAAATAATTTGTTTTTTCTTAACTGGTAAATTTTCCTGAAAATTGCTTGCCTGAAAGCGTGAATTTCCATCCGGGGACGTTCCTCCGCCCTTTACACTGCCTTGCCTCGTGCGTATATCCCCCTTGCGTGAGGACGTAACCTCCCACCGACATAAGGAGAAACACAATATGGAAACCAGCGCTCGCAATACGTTCTGGGGCACCATCAGCTCTGTGCGCCCCGGTGCCGTCAATGATGAGATCGAACTGACCATGCCCTCCGGCACCAAACTGGTGGCCTCCATCACCAAGGCCAGCACCCAGCGCCTGGGCCTGGTCGAAGGCAAGGAAGCCTGCGCCCTGGTCAAGGCCAGCATGGTCATCCTGATGAACGATGCCGACCAGTACATCCTCTCCACCCGCAACCAGTTCTGCGGTACCGTGAAGAGCGTGACCCCCGGCGCCGTCAACGGCGAAGTGGTGCTGGACCTGGGCACCGACGGCGAGATGACCTCCATCATCACCATGGGCAGCATCAACAAGCTGGGCCTGGCCGCAGGCAGCAAGGTGACCGCCATCGTCAAGGCCACCAACGTGATCATGGCCGTCAAGAAGTAGTTCCGCACGATCCTGACCGTTGCTGAGGGCCGTCCCCGGGGGACGGCCCTTTTTGCATGTCCGGCGGGCTGCCGCGAAAGCGCTCCCGCACCGGGGCCCCGCAGGCGGGAGCGGATTTTGACTTTGGGCAGAATTCGGCTATGACAAGGCATACTGCTTGCTCCAAGGTCTGTGAAATGAAGAATGCATCCTGTCTCGACACTACGCTGCCTCCCATCCGGTTCCGCCACCCCGGCCCGCCGCTCTATCAGCAGCTGGCCGACCAGCTGCGTCAGGCGATCCTGGACAAGGGCCTGCACCCCGGCGAGAAGCTGCCGACCCTGCAGCAGATGGCCACCCTGTGCGGTGTGGCCCGCGTGACGGCCCGCCAGGCCGTGCAGCTTCTGGTCAGCGAAGGCTATCTGGAGGCCCGCCAGGGGCGCGGCACGCATGTGGCCCGGCAATTGCCCCTGCGCCCCTGCACCAGCATGCGGACGTCCTGGAGCGCCCTTGTCAAGCGCATCGAAGGGGCCAGTGTGGAACTGCTGGCGGCGGCCGAAGTGACGGCCTGTCCGCTGCTCACCGGTGAGCAGAAAGGGCTCCCCGCGGCCTGCTACCAGTACATGAAGCGCGTCCACATCAAGGACGGCGTGCGCTTTGCCTTCATCGACCTCTATCTGGACAAGGACATCTACGACCTGGCCCCGGAGCGCTTTGACGCCACGACGGTCATCCCCGTCATGGACGAGCTGGGCGTCGATGTGGCCACGGCCCGGCAGATCCTGACCATCGGCATCGCCTCGCCCGAAGCGGCCCACCATCTGGGCATCGCCTGCGGCATGCCCGTGGCCCAGGTGGAGCGCTTTGCCTGCGATAAAAGCGGCAAGGTGGTCTATGCCGCCAGCATGGTGCACCCCGGTGACAGGGTGCGGTTCGAGATAGACCTTGTCCGCTGAGGCCGCGGCCGGTCTCCTGCGAGCCGGGCCCCGGCAGCGGAAGGGCCCCGTACACACAGTACGGGGCCCTTCTGTTTTGGGGGAAGGAGGAGAAAACGTGCCTATGCCGTCCGGCGCTGCCAGATGACATGGCCCGTCAGCAGGGCCAGTACGGCCGCCGTCAGGCCCAGCAGCAGGGGGGCGGCCAGGCCGCCGCCGTAGACGGTCAGCCAGAAGGAGACCGCGCAGACCAGCAGGGACACGAGGTAGTCCACGGGCCCGAAGATCCGCACCATGGCGCCGTAGAGCAGGGCATCCAGGCTCAGCAGGCCTGCCAGGATGCACAGCAGGGAGCAGACGGACCAGGCCGGGTTGCTGAAGTCAAGGGAGAACAGGGGATTGTACACGATCAGGAAGGGCAGGATGAAGCCGCTCAGCGACAGGCGGAAGCCGTGGACGCTGGTGATGGCGTAATTGCCGCCGGAAATGCCCGTGGCCGCCAGGGAGGCAAGACCCACCGGGGGCGTGACCGCTGCGATGATGGAGAAGTAGAAACAGAACATATGTGCCGGCAGCAGGGCCACGCCCATGGGGGTCAGGGTGGGAATGATGATGATGGCGCACAGGGCGTAGGCAGCCGCCGGAGGCACGGCACAGCCCAGGATGAGCGAGACGATCATGGTCACCACCAGGGCGATGAACAGGTGCCCGCCCGCCAGCATGTGGATGAGGCTGGCCAGCTTGCTGCCGAGGCCGGTGGAGATGAGCGTCTGGGCCACCATGCCGATGAGCGCCAGGGAGATGCCGATCTTGGCCCCTGTGACGGCGCCGCTGACCAGCGACTGGATGAGCTCCTTCCAGGCGGGGCGGGTGTCCTTGACGGCAAAGCCCGCCACCAGGGTCACGATGCTGGCCCAGAAGGCGGTATTGGCCGGGCTGTAGCGCAGCAGGAGCATGGCGAAGATCAGGCCGATGGGGATGATGAAGATGAACACGCGGCGGCGGATCAGGCCCCAGTCCACATCCAGCTGGACGGTCTTCAGGTCCTTGCGTACGGAAAGGAACTGCACGCCCATGGCCACGGCAAAATAAAAGAGCACGGCGGGCAGGATGGCCGCCAGCATGACCACCGCATAGGGCTGGCCGATGAAGGTCGCCATCATGAAGGCGGCCGCGCCCATGACCGGGGGCATGAGCTGGCTGCCCGTGGCCGAACAGGCCAGGATGCCGCCGGCTTCATCCACGTTGTAGCCGGAGCGGTTCATGTACGGCAGCACGAAAGGGCCCGTGATGGCCACATTGGCCACGGGAGCGCCGGAGACCATGCCGATGAGGGAGTTGGAGAACACGGCCGTGAGCCCGGCCCCGCCGCGCAGGCGGCGCCCCAGGATCTTGCCGGCTTCCATGAGCAGGCCTTCCACCTTGAAGATGCCCAGCAGCGAGCCGAAGACCACGAACAGGAAGACCTGGTCGGCGCTGATGGACATGAACAGGCCATACAGCCCGGACAGGCCCACACTGAGCATGGAGACCACATAATCAAAGGAAAAGACAGGGTGATGGAGCGGGCCGCTGAGCATGTGCCCGAGGAAGAAATAGGCCACGAAGACCACGGCCACGATGAGCAGCGGCAGGCCCCAGCTCAGCCAGGTGCACAGGGCCGTGCCCAGCATGAGGCAGATGCCGACGATGACGGCCGCCTGGGTGGGGAAGCCCTGGGACATCTCCAGTTCTTCCGTATTCAGGTAGACGTAGGCGCAGCAGGCAAGGGTCACGAGCATGCAGGCATACAGCAGGAACTTGACGGCCTTGCTGGACGTCTTGCGTGCGTAGCTCATGAAGATCAGCAGGAAGAGGAAGGAAAAGTGGATGGTCTGGTGTTCCCACTGCGAAAAATACAGGTACTGGGAGGCAACGGCGTGGTAAAGCACCATAGCCAGAGCGCCGCCACGAAAAATCATGCTGGATGCAAGTTCTCCCGCTCTCATAGTCGTCTCCATGGTCTCCGGGATGTGTTGCCGGGCCGCCGGAGCGGCCCGGCCCAGGGGAGTGTCGGTTACAGCAGGCCCGCTTCCTTGTAGGCGCGCAGGGCGCCGGGGTGGATCTGCTCGGGGCTCCAGCCCTTGATGAGGCCTTCACGGCTCATCAGGGCGCCCAGGGCGTGGTACTGGGCAAAGGCGTCGATGTTCTCGATCATGGCCTTGGCCAGGATGTAGGCGTATTCTTCGGGGAAGTCGGGATGGGCGAACAGGCCGTGGGTATCGGCCCCGATGAAGATGGGGGCGGTCTGCCCTTCCACGGAATGGGCGGGCACGCTGAAGGGGATCAGCGGGATGTCCCTGGCGGCGGTCTTTTTGACGGCGTCTTCCGTCCAGTCGAGGTGGTGCAGGTCGCGCCCGGAGGCGATCACTTCCACGGTCTGGGGCGCGGGAGAGAACTTGCCGCTGACAGGGTCCATGTAGCCGCCGATGGTGGCGGCGTCCACCTGGCCGTTGACCAGGGCCGTGGCGGCTTCGCCCGTGCCCACATACTGGATGGACAGGCTCTTGTAAAAATCGTCGGAATAGCCGCAGCGCAGCAGGGCGTCGGGCTCGTAGCCCCAGATGGCCTGGGGGATGCGGCCCATGGCGATGCGCCTGCCGCGCAGGTCGCTGATGGATTTGATGGCGTCGTCCGCGGTGACGAGCCAGGTGGCCGTATAGGTGTAGCTGCCGATGAGCAGCAGCGGGGTACGCTTGGCCGGGAAGGGCTTCTTGCCCTGGGCGGCCAGCCAGTTGATGCCCTTGGAGGCCGTGCCCACGGTGTTCTTGCGGGCGGCCGCATCGGCATTGAGCTTGTTGACGTTGAAGGCCTGGCCGGGCGTTTCCGCATGCGAGATGAGGATGGGGTAGTCCCCCTTGTTGACGATGTTCTCCAGGGCCGTGCCCAGCACGTAGCTCCCGGTGCCGAAAGGCGTGCTCAACAGGTTGATCCTGACTTTTTCGGCGGCTCCGGCCAGGCCGGAACACAGGGCCAGGGACATGACGACGAGACAAAGGCAGGTAAGAAAACGCTTCATGATCGCCTCCTGTAGATGACGGGACGTGCAGGCATTCAGCGGCATTCGGCCCGGTAGGTCACAAGGTTCTCCACAGCATCCAGATCGGGTTCCACGCCGAGCCCCGCCGCATCGGAAAGGGTGATGCGGCCTTCCCGCACGGCCGGGAAGGGACGGGCCAGCAGTTCGCGCAGGGGGTTGGGGTTGCAGTCCACTTCCAGCAGGCCGTCCCCGCCCGCAGCCGCCAGCAGGTGGGCGGAGGCCAGCAGACCGATGCCGCCGCCGAGATAGTGGGGGCAGTAGCGCAGGCCCGCCTTGAGCACGGCCCGGGCCACCGGCAGGCAGTTGCTCAGGCCGCCCCACTTGCAGATGTCCGGCTGGATGACGCCGAGATGGCGACGGATGATGGCGGCGGAAAAATCGGCATGGCTGCGGATGTTCTCTCCCGCGGCCAGCGGATGGGGCGCCGCGGCGGCCAGGGCCGCCCAGTCCTCCACGGGGCTGTCGCAGCGCAGGGGCTCCTCGATCCAGAGCAGCGGCCAGTGCCGCAGTTTTTCAAAGCCCGCCAGGGCCTGCCGGCGCGTCCAGGCCTGGTTGACGTCCACGGCCAGCTCTTCGCCCGGCAGCAGGGTGGCGAAGGCCTCTTCGAGGTTGGCGGCATCGCTTTGCTCGGAAAACCCGATCTTGATCTTGAAGCAGCGGTAGCCTTCGGCACGGGTGCGCCTGATGGTTTCGGCGATGCCGGGGTGGTTGATGCCGCTGGCGTAGACCGGCATGGAGCCGTCACCGCGGCCGCCCAGGAAACGGTGCAGGGGACGGCCCGCACGGCGGGCGGCCAGATCCCACAGGGCGATGTCCAGGGCGGCCAGCGCCTGGGACATGGGGCCCGGTTCGTCGGCCTGCAGGCGCAGGACTTCCAGTTGCCCGGCCACATCCGCGGAGAGGGCCGCCGGGCTGCTCCAGGCTTTGCCGATGACCTTGGGGAGGATGGCCGTCTCCAGCAGGCGGGCCCTGTGTTCGGCACCGCAGGAGGGGAAGTTGCACCAGGCCTCGCCCCAGCCGTGCGTGCCATCCTCGTCCTCCAGGCGCAGCAGGACGGCGGGCCTGTCGTGCATGATGCCGAACGAGGTGCGGACGGCTTTTTCGATGGGCGCCCTGAAAACGGCGATCTCCGCGGAGCGCACCGGGGCCATTGCCAGATCTGTCGTCATGGTCTTCCCCCTTGCTGATGTGGAAGAAAATGATTTCTAATTGGTATATTGATACTATTCATAGTATCAATATGATGTCAACCGCCGGGGGCGCATTTTTTATGAAATTTTTTCGTACACAGGGAGGACGCACCAAAAAACAAAAAAGGCTGCCCAAAGGCAGCCTTGAGGTATCAGGTCCGGGAAGGGATCAGCGGATGGCGCAGTTGCCGTCACGGCAGTCGTCCGAAGGGACCACGGGCGTGGCCTGGAAGAGGACGATCCGGGTGTCCTTGCCGTCCTTGTTCAGGACCAGGGTGTAGCGCATCAGGCCCTGGGGCAGGGGGGGCGTGGCCGAGCCCTTGAGCTCGCCGTTGGCCGTGACCAGGGTCACGTCACCCATGACGGTACTGCGCATGTTGCTGAGGCGGATACGGTCGATGACCAGCTTCCTGGCCTTGATGCTGGCCAGGAAGTGTTCCTTGTCCTGGATATGGCCATTGGCGCTGACATGCCAGTAATTGGGGGCCAGGAGCTTGTCCAGGGACTCCACATCACCGGTCATGAGGGCCTCCGCATACAGCTCGGTCACATCGGCCCGGGCCAGGGCGGCACCGGCAAAGGTCAGGCTCAGGGCCAGCAAAACAAGGAACATGCGGAACAGCTTCATGATGTAGCCTCCTTTGGGACGGGGGTGGACGATGCCTGTCATGACAAACGGTACGGGGCAACATGGCGGCTGTCAAGCAGCGCTCCCTGCCCGCCGGCGCGCCGATTTGCAAAACGTGCCGGGCTGGCCTATACTGATATCCTTCCTTTTATTCCCTGACCCTTAGCAAGGATACAGCATGCTCACCAATATTCTGCAAAGCATCGGCAGAACACCTTTGCTGCGTCTGAACGCCCTCGGCGCAGATCTGCCCGGTACGGTCTGGCTCAAGCTCGAAAACCGCAATCCCGGGGGATCAATCAAGGATCGCGTGGCCTTCCATGTGATCGACAAGACCATGGAGTGGGGCGACATCGAAGCCGGCGGCACCATCGTGGAGGCCACCAGCGGCAATCTGGGCATCGGCATCGCCCTGGTGGCTGCCGTGCGGGGCCTGCACTGCGTGCTGACCATGCCCGACTCCATGAGCGTGGAGCGCCGCAACCTGCTGCATGCCCTGGGCGCGGAACTGGTACTGACCCCGGCCGCCGAAGGCATGAAGGGGGCCATCAAGGTCGCGGAAGCCCTGGCGGAGGAGCGCAACGGCCTGCTGTTCGGGCAGTTCTCCAACCCGCTGGCCGTGGAGGCCCACTACCTCACCACCGGCCCCGAGATCCTGGCCGACAGCGTGGGCCATGTGGACGTGCTGGTGGCCGGCGTGGGTTCCGGTTCGTCCATCACGGGCACGGGCCGCTTTCTCAAGGAGAACATCCCCGGCTTCAAGGTCATGGCCGTGGAACCGGCGGAATCCCCCGTCCTTTCCGGCGGGCAGGCCGGGCAGCACGGCATCCAGGGCATCGGGGCCAATTTCGTGCCTGCCATCCTGGACCGCGGCCTGCTGGACGAGATCATCCAGGTGCCCACGGCAGAGGCCATGACCACGGCACGCCGCCTGATGCGCCTGCAGGGCGTGTGCGCGGGCATCTCCACCGGCGCCAACGTGCTGGCCGCCCTCAGCGTGGCCGCCCGTCCCGAGATGCGGGGCAAGAACATCGTGACCTTTGCCTGCGATACCGGCGAACGCTACATGTCCACGCCCCTGTTCCGCCAGGACTAGCCCCGGTCGGGAGCCCTCAAGGCCTCCGTGTGATACGCCGCAGAAAAAGCCCCCTCACCGAGGGGGCTTTTTTTGCGGCCTGGGCGGCACCTGTGCGGCTGCACGAGGCCGGGAGGGCGTTGCGGGAGATGTTCCCCGCCTCAGGGCGGCCGCATGGCAGTCCGCAACGCCGTGCCCGCTGGCGATGCAGGGGCCTTGCGGACAGTGCGCAGCGGCGCCGGGGGCCCCGGCAGGACATGGCAGGGGGCGTCCCCGCCCTTCCCGGACGTTCCCGTGCGGCGCCCTTATCCCGCCTGCCGCAGCAGGTCGCCCAGGAAGGCATAGGCGAAGGCGAAGTAGATGAACACGCCCACCAGATCCATGACGGAGGTGATGAGGGGCGAGGACAGGGTGGCGGGGTCCGTGCCCATGCGCCGGGCCGCGAAGGGCAGGAGCACACCGATGATGCCGCCCAGCACGGTGCAGACCAGCATGCTCAGGCCCACCACCAGCAGCACGTCCAGACCGATGCCCTTGGAGAACCGGGCAAGCACGGTCTCCATGCCGGCCACCACCAGGCCCAGGGCGGCGGCCACGGGCAGCTCGCGCCGGACCACGCGCCAGACGTCCTGCCAGCACAGGCGCACGTCGCCCAGGGCCATGGCCCGGATGACGAGGGTGGCCGACTGGCTGCCCGCATTGCCGCCCATGTCCACGATGGGCGCGATGAAGGCCGCCAGCACGATGACCTGTGACAATATCTCTTCCTGCGCGGCCACGAAGGTGCTGGTGACGACGCCGAACAGGGTCAGCAGCACCAGCCAGAACACGCGCACGCGGAACATCGTGCGGAAGGGGGACGCCAGGATGTCCAGATCGGTGTCGTCGCTGCCGACCGTGCCGCCGAAGCGGGCCAGCTGGGTGGCGTCTTCCTGCTTTTCGATGTCCATGGCGTCGTCCACGGTGACGATGCCGACCATCTTTTCTCCACCGTTGATGACGGGCAGGGCCAGCAGGTCATAACGGCCGATGAGTTCGGAAGCCCTGCTCCGGGGCCACTGGGCCCGTGCGAACACGGGGTCGCGGCGCATGATGTCCCTGATGGCCAGGGCATCATCGGCCAGCAGCAGGTCGCGCAGGGAGAGGGTGCCGCACAGATGCCCCTCCCTGTCCTGCACATAGATGACGTAGATGGTCTCCCTGCCGGCGGCGGTGGCCCGCACATGGGCCAGGGCCCGTGCCACGCGCATGTCCGGCAGCACGGACACATAGTCCGAGGTGGTCACCGAACCCACGCTGCCTTCGGCATAGGCGGCCAGGCGCAGGATGTCCTCGCGTTCGCCGTGGGCCAGAGCGGACAGCAGACGCTGGCGGGCGGCCGCGTCCAGGTCGTGGAACAGGTCCACGCGCTCGTCGGCGGCCATGCCTTCGAACAGGGCCACCACGGTCTCGCGGGGCAGTTCCCGCAGCAGGCGGCTCTGGTGCTCCTCAGAAAAATACACGAACACGTCGGCCAGCGTCCCGGCCTTCAGGCAGGGCAGCAGGCGGGCCGCATCACGGCTCTTCAGGCTCTCCAGGGCCTCGGCCATGTCGGAGGGATGAACGCTTTCCGCCAGTGCGGCAAAGGCCGTGGTGTCGTGGCGGGCGGACAGGTCGCGCACAGTGCGCAGCAGGTTCTCGCGGATCATGGGCATTCTCCTTTTTTCTTCAGCGTGCGGGATGGGGACGGCAGCAGAAGGACGGCAGGCGCCGCCCGAAGGCTGTCCGCGATCCGGGGTCATGGGGCCGGGCACGGAAGAGGAGAAAGCCGTTATGCGTCCGGGGTACGGAATGGATCAGGTCCGGGTCATGGACGGTGGCGCCCAGGGCGGCCCGGCGGGCCTGCTGTGGTTGTTTGAGGATCATGACAGACCTCACCAGGGTTGGGATGACGGGGGCAGGCGCGTGCGGAAGCAGGCGCGGCAGCGGACGACGGGAGGGGGGCAGGGTGACTGTCCATGCGTCGGCTCCTTTGGTCAGAGGGGTTCGTGAAAAGCCTTTCCGGCGGACGTAGACGCACGGCATGACGGCGGGCATGCCGTTACGCACCGGTACAGGAGGTGCGCAGGCCATTGCCGCAGAATGATCCCATGCGGGCCTGGCGCCGCAGGCAACGATGAACGATGAGGGAAAGGCCATCCCGCGGGACGGGGCCCGGCGGAGGACGGCGAAAGGAAGGTGACGGCCTGTCAGCAGGCAGCGCGCATCACGGATGTCCGGCCCATGACAGGGATGGACGAGCGGGAAGGATGCAGGACATGACGGCGTGCCCGGACGAGGATCCGGTCACGGACGGGGACGTGCTGCCGGACGGCCGGCAGGAAGATGCGGGAACGGGACATGGGACCTCCTCGCAGGGCTGGCACTGCCTGCGGGAAGGGGGACGCAAGGCAGGCGGTCAGCGTGACGGGACAGATACCTGGCTACTGGAAGGGAGGGGACTGTCGGATGACATGGGAACTCCTTGCGTGACATGGCCGTCAGGTCGACGGCCCGTTTCCTATGGCACAGACAGGGATAAAAGTCCAGCAAAAAAGCCGGGATAGCCATGAGGGCAGGACAGGGAGCGGGTCTCTGACGCGTGCAGGAGGAGCGCGGGGGGAAAATGCCGCAAAACAGAAAAAGCCTGTGTCCCGTTTCAGGACACAGGCAGGCAACGCGCGCCGGGAAAGGGGATGTTTGAGGGGGAGGCAGCGACCGGATGGCGACCCGGAGGGGAGTGCCCGTTGCGACGCAGGAAGCTACGGGCATCGCCAGCAGAGATGCGACCGGATGGCGACCCGGAGGGGAGTGCCCGTTGCGACGCAGGAAGCTACGGGCATCGCCAGCAGAGATGCGACCGGATGGCGACCCGGAGGGGAGCGCCCGTTGCGACACAGGAAGCTACGGGCATCGCCAGCAGAGATGCGACCGGATGGCGACCCGGAGGGGAGCGCCCGTTGCGACGCAGGAAGCTACGGGCATCGCCAGCAGAGATGCGACCGGATGGCGACCCGGAGGGGAGCGCCCGTTGCGACGCAGGAAGCTACGGGCATCGGCGGCAGCGTTGCGGGGGCCTTTTCCTCCCAAAGGGGGCTCCGGCCGTTATGCCTTGCGGGGCAGACCGGCGCGCTGGGCAAAGCCCATGAGGGCGTGGGTGAGTTTGGCGGCGGTGAAGTCCGCGTGGTGCAGGCCCGGCAGGGGAGCCAGCTCCACCACGTCCATGCCGGCCATGCTGCGGCCCTTCAGGCAGCGCTCGATGAGCAGCAGGGCCTGATGCCAGAACAGGCCGCCGGGCGAGGGCGTGCCCGTGGCGGGCATCAGCGAGGCGTCCAGGCCGTCCACGTCGAAGGTGATGTAAAGACGGCGGGGAAAATCCTCGGGCAGGGGCCGTTCCGGCAGGCCCTGGCGGAAGAGGATGTCGGCATCGTAGTGCAAGACATTGTACCGGCGGCGCACGTCCACTTCTTCGCGGCAGAAGTCGCGCATGGCGAACTGGGCCAGCGGCAGGCCCAGGTCGGCCACGGCCCGGTGCATGACGCTGGCGTGGGAATAGATGGAGCCCTCATACTGGGAACGCAGGTCCGCATGGGCATCGAACTGCACCACGCCAAAGGGCTCGCCCGTGCGCGCGGCCTCGGCGGCCAGGGCACGCAGGGCGCCCAGGGTCACGGTATGCTCACCGCCCAGGATGACGGGCAGGGCCTTGCAGTGCAGGGCATGGGCCGTGGCGGCCTCGATGCGCTCCAGCACGGTCCCGATGGGGGCGTCACAGTCCACGGCAGGGGCCGTGTACAGGCCCGCTTCTCCCGGGGCGCTGATGCCGTCCCAGGCCTCCAGCTGCTGCGAGGCGGCCAGGATGGCGGCCGGCCCGCGGGCGGTACCGCCGCCGTAGGAGACGCTTTGCTCCAGCGGGACGGGGATGATGTGGAAGGCGGCCTTTTCCGGCCGGGCTGGTACGTATTCCGAGGACAGGAAACGGCTTTCGTCGAATTCCTGATGACAGACGGTGTCGGGGCTGGACATGCTCGTGTCTCCAGACAGAAAAACGGCCTGCTGGGGGGGCAGGCCGTTTCGGTTGAACTGTCAGTAAGAAAGGAAGGTACTTAGCTTACTGCATAAGGCGTGCCAAGATATCCAGCTCGGAATATTTTTCTATCTTACTGTTTTTACTGTTTTTTATTTTGATTCAGGCAGAAGGGCCGTTTAATTTTTTTTACATGAGGCCTGCCGGAGCCATACGGGGGGACAAAAATATTGCACAGCCCCGCACCTCCGCGCCGCCGGGACGGCGGAGGACCGCTGGCGGCCGGTTGTCCCGGCGGCCAGGACAGCGTTCCGGGCATTGTTTTTCCGGCTTCCCGGAACTGGCCGGGCCCGGAGGGCCGTCCGTCCCGCCTCCCAATACTATGGGGAGCAGGGCCGCTGCAAGAAAAAAGCGGGCATGGTCAAAAAACGGTCCCCGCCGCTGCGCTCCCTGCGCCCTGGTCCGGGGATGTCGCCTTTCCCGGGGCAGGGCCCCCTGCGGCAGGGGGGCCCGGAAAAAGCTCCCGGGGAAAGGGAGGGAGCGTTCTGCCTGCCGTGAGCGCATCCGGCCTTTTGAGGGCCCTGCGCCGTGCGCGCCTCATCGCAGATTTCAAGAAAGTCGATGATGTTGCCCTGCGCCGTGCGCGCCGGGGGGCGCCCGTGACCGGCGGCGCGGGCCCCCGATCCCATGCGAAAAGGGCCCCGGAAAACCGGGGCCCTTGCCGATATTGGTCTGTCAGGCCCTCAGGCCTGCGCTGTACCCGTTAGGGCAGCATCCAGGAAAGGGGACCAGCCTGCAGGTAGGCCAGCACGCAGAGCACCAGGGTCATGCCGATGCTGTGACCGATGGTGAAGCGGAAGAGCTTGCCTTCCTGACCGGCATTGTTGGTGGCGGCGGTGGCCACGGACAGGGACTGGGGCGAGATCATCTTGGCGGTCACGCCACCAGAGGCGTTGGAGGCCACGGCCAGTTCGGGGCGCATGCCCACGGCCAGGGCGGTGTCCTTCTGCATGCCGCCGAACAGGGCGCAGGAGGACGTGTCGGAACCGGTCAGGAACACGCCCAGCCAGCCCAGCAGGGGAGAGAAGAAGGGGAACAGCCAGCCGGTGTGGGTGAAGGCCAGACCCAGGGTGGAGCTCATGCCGGAGTAGTTCATCAGGTAGGCCAGGCCCAGGATCATGGCGATGGTCAGGATGGGGAAGGTCAGCTGCTTCAGGGTGCGCATGAAGCAGGCGATGGCCTTGCCGTAACCGTACTTGGGCATGAAGGGCACGGACACCAGACCGGACAGCAGGATGGCGGTACCACCGGCGGACAGCCAGTTGAAGGTGAACTTGGCACCGTACACGGTATCAGCCTGCACGATGGGGGCGGTCTTCATGATCTCGCCGTCCAGGCCGGGCCAGGAGATGTTGAACACGGTACCGGGAATGCCGTTGAGGATGGCCTTGAAGGAACCCAGGCCCCAGAAGAACACGAACACGGCCAGCACCAGGTACGGAGCCCAGGCGCGCATGACCACGGACAGGGGATAGCCCTGGCCTTCCAGATTGGAGGGGGCTTCGCCTTCGAAGCGGAAGATGCTCTTGGGCTGCCAGACCTTGAGCAGCAGCATCAGGGCCACGATGGTGGCGATGGCGGAAGCGATGTCGGGCAGGGTCGGGCCGTGGAAGTTGGCCAGCAGGAACTGCGCGCCGCCAAAGGCCACACCGGCCACGATGATGGCGGGCAGCACTTCCATGGAACGCTTGAAGCCGCACATGACCACGCACACCCACAGGGGCACGATCAGGGACAGCAGGGGCAGCTGGCGACCGGCAATGGCGGAGACGGTCATCTGGTCAAGGCCGGACACCTGGGCGGCCACGATCAGCGGCACGCCGATGGCGCCGAAGGCCACGGGGGCGGTGTTGGCGATCAGGGCGATACCGGCGCCCCACAGCGGGGTGAAGCCCAGGCCCACCAGCATGGCGGCGGCGATGGCCACGGGCGTGCCGAAACCGGCGGTGCCTTCGATGAAGCAGGAGAAGGCAAAGGCGATGAACAGGGCCTGCAGGCGGCGGTCGTCCGTCAGGCGGGCCAGGGAGTCCTTGATGATCTCGAACTCACCGGATTCCACGGTCATGTTGTAGACCCACACGGCCGTGATGACGATCCAGACGATGGGGAACAGGCCGAAGCAGGCCCCCAGCGCCACGGAATTGACTGCCAGGCCTACCGGCATCTTCCAGACCAGGACGGCCACCAGCAGGGCGCCCACCAGACCGGCCACGGCGGCGATATGGCCTTTCGCCTGCCGGAAGGCCAGCATGTAGAACAGAATGATCAGCGGAACGGATGCCGCCAGGGCCGACAGGCCGATGCCTCCCAGGGGTTCGTAAACCTGAGTCCAAGCCATCTTTCTCTCCCTTCTACTAAAAAAAAGCGTGCCGTCGGTCCGTCCGGCCCCTGCCCGAGGACAGGCGACACAAATACATCCTTAACGCTAAGATTATGCTGGCAATGATGAAAATGCAATAGGTTAGGGATAAAAAGGAGGCTATTTTCGCTTTTTTTCGCTAACGAAACTTTCTTTTAATTTATTGAATTTAATAACTATTTTTATATCATAAAATAATTCATAAAATATTTTTTCAAACTTTTTCTGACGGGAAAATCCTGTAAAAAAAGCCCCTTCCGGGGCTCTTTCAGGCTGGGATCAGCGCTGCCGCACAGGCAGGCGCTCGGCCAGCAGAATGCTTTCGCCGCGGCTTTCCCTGTTGGCGTCCCGGCAGTGCAGCACACGCCAGCGCCGGGGCTCCAGACGGGCCAGTCTTTGGGCAAGGGCGGCCTCTTCGGCCGCGCCGCCTTCGTGGCCGGTGTAGCAGTGCAGGCTCAGGCAGCCTTGCGGGGCCAGCCGCTCCAGCAGGGCATCCACGGCCGCCAGGCTGCCCGCCGCCGTGGTGGTGCGGCGTTTGTCCGTGCCCGGCAGGTAGCCGAAATTGAAGATGCCCGCCAGCAGGGGCCGCTGCCTGTCTTCTTCGGACAGGGCGTCCAGCAGCTCCGGCAGGGCCGCATGGGAATGGAGGACGAGACGGATGTCCGTCATGTGGGAAGGGAGGGGGGGCAGGGCACAGGCCGCCGCGGCAGAGGCACAGCAGCGCACAGCCAGGCCTGCCTGTTCCAGCCGTGCCCGGCTGGCCCGCAGGGCGGCCTCCTGGATGTCCAGGGCCAGCAGCAGGCTGCCCGCCGGGGCCTGGCGGGCCAGGAAAAGGCAGTCGTGACCGTTGCCGGCCGTGCCGTCCAGCAGCAGGGGGGCTGCCCGCCGCCGCTGTCGCCCCAGGCGGCCAGGGCCCGGAGCACGCCGCTGTGCGCCACGGCGTCCAGAAGCGAAGGCCGGGGCGGTCGCAGGACCGTCCCGGCGCGGAATGGGCTTGCCGCCCCGGAGGCGGCCACAGGATCTGCCATGACTAGTGGGTGGTGCCGTTACCTTCGGCGCGCGGCGCGGCCATGCGGGTGGCCAGTTCCTTCACCTGGTCCGTGGAACACCACTGGGCGAACAGTTCGCGCCAGCTGCCGAACTCCATGAAGCTCTGGTCAAGCTGGTTCTCGTGCATCTGCACCCAGGCGTTGAACAGCTGCATGCGGGTCTGGAAGGTGGTGCTGTCGAACACGGTCTCGGCCATGCGCTGGGGCATGACCTTGCCGTCCAGATGTTCCATGACGAAGGAACAGACGGCCTGCTGCGACAGGGCAAAGCTGATCTCCTTGCCGTTCAGGCTCTCGGCCAGGGGCAGCAGCTCGGGATACAGCTCCCTGATGCGCTGCATGCCCTGCTCGGGGATGGCCACGAACAGGGGCTTTTCCGCGCCTTCTTCCACA
Organism: Desulfovibrio piger; assembly: GCF_900116045.1. Lineage (NCBI taxonomy): Bacteria > Pseudomonadati > Thermodesulfobacteriota > Desulfovibrionia > Desulfovibrionales > Desulfovibrionaceae > Desulfovibrio > Desulfovibrio piger. The sequence continues at coordinate 1,772,967 of NZ_LT630450.1, read as the reverse complement.
GGCGCATCCAGCTTTTCGGTGAGGAAGTAGAAACGGATCCAGTTCTCGAACATCACGGCTTCCAGGATGCGCAGGACGGCATTCTGGAATTCTTCTTGAGGCGTAGGCATGGAAAATCCTTTGTGCAAAAAATTTCAAGCTACTTTACGATTCCCGTCCGGCGGCGTCAACTGGTGGAGGGATTTTCCTTTTTCTACCGGGAAGAAGAACGGATGGGGAAAGGATGCGCCGAGAGGCGGGGCCGCGGTGGGGGGAAAGGTCCCGCAGCGGCCTTCCGGCCCGCACGGGCGCCGCCCGGGCGGGATGCGCCCGTGGGCTCCTCTGGCCTGCCCGGCGCCTTTATGCTAATCTGTAACGATGATTGATTACGCGCACGCGCTCAACAGCGCCCAGTACGAGGCCGCCACCTGCGGCGACGGGCCGGTCCTGGTCGTGGCCGGTGCCGGTTCCGGCAAGACCCGCACCATCACCTACCGCCTGTCCTGGCTGGCGGATCACGGTGTCCCGCCGGAATCCATGCTGCTGCTCACCTTCACCCGCAAGGCGGCGCAGGAGATGCTGCAACGGGCCGCGGCCCTGTCCGACCATGCCCTGAGCCTGGTGCAGGGGGGCACCTTCCATTCCTTCGCCTTCGGCGTGCTGCGCCGTTACCGGCCCGACTGGCTGGAGGACCGCCCCTTCACGGTCATGGACAGCGCGGACATCAACGCGGCGGTCAAGGCCTGCAAGGACGAGCTCCGGCTGGGCAAGGGGGACCGTTCCTTCCCGCGCACCCAGGCCATCGTGGGCTTTTTGAGCAAGGCCCGGAACAAGGAGATGCGCCTGGACGAGGTCCTGCAGCGCGAGGCCTTCCACCTGCTGCCCTATGCCGAGCCGCTGATGCGGCTGGGCGAGGCCTACGATGCCTACCGCAAGGAAAAGGGCCTGCTGGACTACGACGACCTGCTGTTCGAGCTGGAGCATCTGCTGCGCACCAACGAACGCGCGGCCGGGAACCTGCGCCGCCGCTACACGCACATCCTGGTGGACGAATATCAGGACACCAACCTGGTGCAGGCCCGCATCGTGCGTCTGCTGGCCGGGCCGGAGGGCGAAGGCCTGCCGCCGGGCAACGTCATGGCCGTGGGCGACGAGGCCCAGTCCATCTATGCCTTCCGGGGCGCCAATGTGCGCAACATCCTCGATTTCCCCAAGCTTTTCCCCGGGGCCCGCATCATCCGGCTGGAGGAGAACTACCGCTCCACCAGGCCCATCCTGGACGTGGCCAACAACCTGCTGGAACACGCCACGGAATCGTTCCGCAAAAAACTGTTCACCCGCAGGGAGGGCGGCGCGCCGGTGCGCCTGGTGACGCCCCTCAGCGACATGAGCCAGGCCAGGCTGGTGGTGCGCCGCATCGAGGACCTGCTGACCCGGCACCTGCCGCACGAGATCGCCGTGCTCTTCCGGGCGGGTTTCCATTCCTACCATCTGGAGATGGCCCTCAACCAGGCGGGCATCGCCTTCCGCAAGTACGGCGGCCTGCGCTACACCGAGGCGGCCCACGTCAAGGACGTCATGGCCTACGCCCGCCTGCTGCTCAACCCGCTGGACATGCCCGCCTTCTCGCGCGTGGCCGAGCTGCACGAGGGCATCGGCCCCAAGACCGTGCTCAAGCTCTACAACGTGGCCCAGAGCGCCGACGGTCCGGCCCTGGACAAGGCCTGCGCCCGCTTCCCCTCCTTCCGCGAGGACCTGCGCTTCATCGCCGAGATGCGCGCCCGCCCGCTGCATCCGGTGACGGCGCTGGAGCTCATCGTGGACCATTACCGCCCCGTGCTGGAGAGCCGCTATCCCGAAGACTGGCCCCGCCGCCAGCAGGGCCTGGAAGAGATCCTGCAGATGGCCTCGGGCTACAACGACCTTGATCTGTTCCTGGCCGACCTGGCCCTGGACTCCCCCGACGAGGAAGACGAGGACAACGAGGGCCGCATCACCCTTTCCACGGTGCACTCGGCCAAGGGCCTGGAGTGGAACGCCGTGCTGATCATCGACCTGGTGGAGGACCGCTTCCCCTCGCGCCACGCTCTGGCGCGCCCCGAGGACTTTGAAGAGGAACGCCGCCTGATGTACGTGGCCTGCACCCGCGCCCGGCAGGAGCTGGACCTGTATTCGCCGGCCACCATCTACAGCAAGGCCGAGCAAGGCACGCAGCATGTGGCCCAGAGCCCCTTTGTGCGCGAGCTGCCCGCCGGTCTGACCGAAGAGTGGGTGGAAAGTTACGGCGGCGGCCTGAGCAAACGGGCGCGCGGCGGCATGTCCGCCGATCCCTTCGCCGGGCGTGCGGCCCCGTCCGGCCCCGGCGCGGGCTTCGGGCGCGGCCGCCATACGGGCCTTGCCGCCCCTGCCGGGCTGAGCCCGGCCCGGCGTCTGGCCGCCACCCGCGCCCTGCAGGATGCCGATGACTGCCAGCTGCCCCCGGACGAACGGCCGGGAGGCGCTGCGGGCAGCGGGCGCCCTGCCGCGTCCGCCCCTGCCGCTCCCGCCGGTGAGGCTGCCGGAGGTTCGGTGCTGGCGGCCGCCGGGGCCGTGGCCGCGGGCAGGCGGCCCTGCTTCTGCCGCCACAAGATCTTCGGCCGGGGCAAGATCCTCGGCCTCATGCCCCCGAACAAGGTGCAGGTGAACTTTGCCGGTTTCGGGGTCAAGGTCATCCTGGCCGACTATCTGCAACTGGAGGACTGATATGTCCCAGCCTTCGCGCGCTTCCGAGGACAGCATCCTTGCCTGCCTGGCCCGGCATTTCCCGGCCACGCACCCTTCCCTGCTGCTGGGCAGGGGCGACGACTGCGCCGTGCTCAAGGCCGGCACGCCCCTGTGCGTGAGCAGCGACCTTTTTCTGGAGGATGTCCACTTCCGGCGGTCCTATTTCACGCCCGAGGAGATCGGCCACAAGGCCCTGGCCGTCAATGTGAGCGACATCGCGGCCTGCGGCGGCCGTCCGCTGGCCTTCACCCTGGCCCTGGGCCTGCCCGATGACGTGGATGCGCTGTGGCTCGACCGCTTTTTCTCCGGCATGGCCGCCCTGGCGCAGGAACAGCGCCTGGCCCTGGCGGGCGGCGATTTGTCCCGCAGCCCTTTCCTGCATGTGTGCATCACCATCTGGGGCGAATCCTACACGGGCGGGGACTTCCTCGTGCGGGGCGGCTCCATGCCCGGGGACAGCCTGTTCGTGGTGGGGCGTCCGGGCCTGGCCCGCGTGGGCCTGCAGGTGCTGGAGCGGGAAGGCCGGGCCGCGCTGGAGCGCTGGCCCGCTGCCTGCGCCGCACATCTTTTGCCCGTGCCGCAGGTGGATGCCGGGCTCATGCTGGCCCGGGCGGGCGCCAATGCCCGTCCCCCGGCACTGATGGACCTTTCCGACGGCATCATGCGCGACCTGCCGCGCCTGCTGGGCCGTACCGGCGAGAGCCGGGCCCGGCGCGAAGGCGACACGGGCACCGCCACGGACAGCGGTCTGGGGGCGGCCATCCTGCTGCCGCAGGGCATGCTCCATCCCGAAGTGGTGCGCCATGCCCGCGAGAACGGGCTCAACCCCGTGCACGAGGCCCTGCTGGGCGGCGAGGATTACGCCCTGCTGGGCTCCTGCGCCCCGGACATGCTGCCCATCCTGCACGCGGCCATCCCCGGCTTCATGAGCATCGGCACCATCACCGATGACGGGGAACTGACCTGCAACAACGAGCCGCTGGACACGCTCCGGGGCTTCGACCATTTTGCCGTATCCGCGGAGGCCTAGACCATGCCTTTTCCCTGTTTCCATCAGCGCCGGGGCCGGGACATCGCCCTGGCCGGGCTGCCGTCGTCCATCGTCCGGGAGCTGGCCGACGTCTGCCGCGAAGCCTGGCACGGCGGCATGCTGGCCGGCTGCAACGGTAACGCCAGCTGCCGCTGGCAAAGCCCCGAAGGCGAGCGCATCGTCATCACCCGCAGCGGCGCGGCCAAGGGGCGCCTGACGCTCCGGGACCTGTGCGTGCTGGATGCCCGGAGCGGCGCCACCCTGTACGGCGGGCCGTCGTCCAGCGAAGGCCTCATGCATCTGGAAGTCTACGCGGCCCGCCCCCAGTGCGGGGCCATCCTGCACACCCATCCCCGGCAGCTGCTGGCCCTGGCCCTGAAGCTGGAGAGCCGGGAGGACTGGCAGGAGCGCTTTTTGAAACTGCCGGTCTTCGAGTCCGGCGTCTGGCGGGCCCGGCTGGGCTACGCTCCGGCCTTCGAACCCGGCACCCGCCAGCTGGCCGAGGCCGTGGGGCAGGCCGCCCGCGATTTCGAGGCCGTGTGGATGGCCCGCCACGGCCTGTGCGCCTCGGCCCCCTGTCCGGGCCAGGCCCTCACCCTCAGCGAAGAACTGGAACATCTGGCCGCTATCCAGCTGCTGGCCGGGCTGTAGTTTTATTGAGGGGAGAGGGGACCCCTCGCCTAGCGCGAGAGGAGGTCCCCCCTCCCCTCAAGCTCCCCTCCCCCTCCCCAGCGCGCTTTATCAGAACGTACGGCCCCGGACTGCCATGCAGTCCGGGGCCGTACGTTCGTCATGGCTCTGGGCAGGTGCCGACAAGGGCCATCCTGTCGTTATGGAGAAACATGGAGAAAAAGGGGCGGGCCATCCCTTTGTCCGTAGCGACGTAAGGCAGCCGCAGGCCGTACCCGTTGGCGATACAGGCAGCTGTGGGATGGGCACGTCCTCCTTTTCAGGCCGCGTCAGGCGCAAGGCATCAAGGGAAGGAGCCCCCCCAGAAAAGACCTATCCCACGCCGGTGAGGATGAATCCCAGCATGGCGTCGGCCAGCAGGGCCGCGGCCTCGGTCACGCGCGGGGCCAGGGGCGGATATTCGAGGATGTCGGTCTCGAAGTCGCCCACCAGCACCAGATTGCCCAGCACGCGTTTTTGCATGGGCTTGCCGCCAAAGCCGCCCATGCCCGAGGCACTGGCGATGCGGCGGCCCGAGAGCATGGCCCTTTCCACCAGCAGGCGCTTGTCCGCCGCGCCGTCCAGGGCTTCCAGCCACAGGGGGCAGCGGGCCACCAGCCCGTCCACGTTGGCGGCGTCGATGCGCAGGCGGCAGGTCTCCACCCGGGCATCGGGGTTCAGCTCCCGCACCAGTTCGGCCAGGGCCTCCACCTTGGGGCGGCCCAGATGCCGGGGCCAGAACTGCTGCCGGTTGAGGTTGGACGCATCCACCACGTCATCGTCGATGAGCAGGAAATGTTCCACACCGCTGCGGGCCAGCATCAGGACGGCATTGGAGCCCAGGCCGCCCGCACCGGCCACGCCCACCCGGGCGGCACGCAGGGCCTCCAGCCGGGCCGGGGAAAGATAGCGCGTCAGGCCCTGACGCAACACGTTCTCACTCATGGCAGACTCCCTGAAAAACGGTTTACGGATGGATGCGTCCACACTTCATCCTGAAACAGCCTTTTCCGGGCCGCATCCGCAGGAATGGACAGGGACCCGGCCACAACGGGCGAACCCGGCCCCTCATGAAGAGGTGGTCTGCCCGCCCCCGTATGAAAAGGAGGGACGTCTTTCCGGCGGAAAGACGTCCCTCCCGAATAAAGCGCGCTGGGGAGGGGGAGGGGAGCTTGAGGGGAGGGGGGACCCCTCTCGCGCCAGCAGCGACCGAATGGCGGCCCGCAGGGCCGTGCCCGTTGCGACAAAGGAAGCTACGGGCATCGACAGCAGCGCGAGGGGTCCCCCCTCCCCTCAAAATACGGCCTGCAAAGCCGTGCCCGTTGCGACAAAGGAAGCTACGGGCATCGACAGCAGCGATGGGGTCCCCCTCCCCTCAGCAACACTCTGCCTAGGCGTGGGTCAGGGTGGGGTCTTCCCAGTCCTTGATGACGGCCTGGTAGCCGTTCCTGGCCAGGTCGGCGATCATCTGCGCCACGCTGCGGTGGTCGGTGATGTCGAACTGGCCGCTGTTGTCGGCGTGGGTCTTGCGGCCGCCCACGGCGGTGGACACGCCGGCCGAGACGCGGGTCACGCCCAGCGGGATCAGGTGGTCGCGCATGAAGGCGCTCTCGCGGCTGGAGCAGGTGATGGACGAGCGCGGCAGGAAGCAGCGCAGGGCCGTCACATACTGCACGAAGCGGCGGTCATCGAGGGCGTGCGGGATGTCGAAGCTGCCCTCGTGCGAGCAGATGCGGGGGATGGACAGGCCCACGTCCACGCCGGGGTAATGGCGCAGCAGCCACCAGGCGTGCAGGCCGGTGGCGAAGGCGTCCTGTTCGAACTCGTCCAGGCCCAGCAGGGCGCCCAGGCCCAGGGAGCGCATGCCCGCGCGGGCGGCGCGTTCGGGGGCGTTGAGGCGGAAGGCGTAGTCCTTCTTGGGGCCCACCGGATGCAGCCAGTCGTAGAGCTCGGGATTGTAGGTCTCCTGGAACATGGTCATGCTGTCCACGCCGCTTTCCACCATGAGACGGTATTCGTCCTCGGTCATGGAATAGACTTCGATGCCCACGCTGGCGAACAGGGGCTTGATGCGGCGGGCGATCTCCGCGATGTACTCGGGCGAGGAGAGCTTGCGGGCATCGCCGGTGAGCAGCAGGATGTGCTGCAGGCCCATGTCGGCGATGGCCCTGGCCTCTTCGTAGGCCTCGTCGGGGCTCAGGTGGCGGCGCGGCTGCGTGTTGTTGGCATTGAAGCCGCAGTAACGGCACTGGTTGGTGCAGTAGTCCGACACATAGAGCGGCGTGAACAGGTTCACGGCCCGGCCGAAGTAGCGCAGGGTCAGCTCATGGGCGCGCTGGGCCATCTGCTCCAGCAGGGGCGCGGCCGCGGGCGAAAGCAGGGTCAGGAAGTCGGCGGGCTGCAGGTAGTCCTTGCGCAGCACGGCGCGCACCTGGTCTTCGGTGGCGCCGGCGGCTATCCGGCTGCGGCGTTCGCGCGGCCAGCTCTCCAGATATTGCTGAAAGTTTTCCATGTCTGCCTCCGACCTAGCGCAGGAAGCCCGTCAGCGGGGAGGAAGCCCGGGCGCCTTCGCCGCTGGCGCTCACGGCACCGGGACCGGCCAGCCAGGCGGCGCGACCGGCTTCCACGGCCTGGCGGAAGGCGCGGCCCATGAGCACAGGATCGGTGGACGAGGCGATGCCGGTGTTCACCAGGCAGGCGGCGGCGCCCATCTCCATGGCCTCGCAGGCATGGGAGGGCAGGCCGATACCGGCGTCCACCACGATGGGCAGGTCGATCTCTTCGATGAGGATGCCGATCATCTCGCGGGTGCGCAGGCCGCGGTTGGTGCCGATGGGCGCGCCCAGGGGCATGACGGCGGCGGCACCGGCATCCACGCAGGCGCGGGCCACATAGAGGTCGGGATTGATGTAGGGCAGCACGGTGAAGCCCTCCCTGGCCAGGATCTCGGTGGCCTTGGCGGTCTCGTAGCCGTCGGGCAGCAGGTGGCGGGTATCGGAGATGACCTCGATCTTGATCCAGTCGCCGCAGCCGGCGGCACGGGCCAGCCGGGCCAGGCGCACGGCCTCTTCGGCGGTGCGGGCGCCGGAGGTGTTGGGCAGCAGCCGCATGTGGGAGGGGATGTGGCCCATGATGCCCTGCCGGCCTTTTTCCACGCGGCGCATGGCCACGGTGATCACCTGCGCGCCGCTGCTGGCGCAGACGTCGGGGATGAGGGCGTCATTGCTGTATTTGCCGGTGCCGATGAACAGGCGGCTCTGCAGTTCCACGCCGCCGATGATGAGGGGATCGTTGTTCTGAAAATCGCTCATGATGGTCTCCTGCGGCCGACCGGGCCGCGCGGTGCGCACAGGCGCAGGGGAAGAAAAAACGTCGTCGCGCCGGCGGCTAACCGCCGCCCACGAACTGCACGATCTCCAGCACGTCGCCTTCGTTCAGGGCGGTGGCCGCGAAGTCCGCGGCGGGCACGATCCGGCCGTTGTGTTCCACGACCACGGCGGTGGCATCGTGTTCCCGCTCCCGCAGCAGGGCCGCCACGGTCAGGCCTTCGGCACAGGTACAGGCTTCGCCATTGATGGTGAGTTGCATACTGCCTCCACAAAAAAACCCGTCCACCTTGCAAGAGGGCGAAACGGGCACGTTGGGCGCACAAAAAGCGCACGTTGCCAGCTTCCCTTCGACAGCACTATCTGCATCAGGTACAGGATCGCACGGCGATCCTAGGGGTCAGGGTCCTTGCACCCTTTCTCAGCCCGCAGGCTCCCCCAGCCGGAAGCAAAAAACTAGTCCCGGGACGGAAATATTGCAAGGGGGCAGCTCCCCCGCCGGAGGATTTTCCCTGCGCCGTCCCTGCCAGGAGCCTTGCCGGGGCGGCTCCCGTGCCCATGCCCGGCCTGCCCTCCCGGGTGACGGGGCCCGGCACCCCTCCCTCACAGGAGCGGCCTGCGCCCGCCGTTCCCGGGGGCCTGTGTCCGGGAAGGTCTCCTGCGCCCAGCCCTGTTCCCGTGACAGGGACGGTGTGGGCGAGGAGGGGGGAGCGCGGGGCGAAGGAGGGATGCGGCCCGTTCCTTCCCGCTGCCGCAGCCTCAGCGTCCCAGGCGGGCACGCAGCTTCTGGATCTTTTCGCGCATCTCGGCGCGGCTCATGCCCAGCAGCTGGGGGATGAGCAGGGCCGTGAGCGCGGCGGCCAGGGTGTAGACGACGCCGGAGACCAGGAAGCGCAGCAGGGAGTCGATGCCGCCCAGGCCCAGCATGAGGGTGAGCTCGCGGCAGGCAAAGGCCACGGCGGCCAGCACCAGCACGCACCAGATCTCGTGCAGCATGATGGGCAGCAGGCGGATGGGCACGAAGCGCGAGGCGCGCCAGAGGCAGATATTGACGGTCACGCACTGCACGGCGATGGTCTTGATGGACAGGCCCACGGCCCCCAGATGCAGGCCGCCGTAGGCTTCGGGCGCCAGCAGGAACCAGGCCGTGGTCATGCCGTAGACGCATTCCAGCAGGGTGAGGTTGCGCAGTTCGCGGGTGCGGCCCGAGGCGTGGAACACGGAGCTGGCCAGCTGCAGATAGGACTGGTGCAGGGGGTAGAGGGCCATGATCTGCACGGGCAGGATGGCGGCCGTGAACTCCGCGCCCCCGAAGATGCGCACCAGGGCCGGGCCCTCGGCCATGCTGAAGCAGGCGAAGTAGGCGGCCACGGCGTAGATCAGGGGGGCGAAGCGGTTGACCAGACGGCCCATGAGCTGGAGGTCGCGCTGCCCCCAGGCGATGGAGAGCTCACGCATGACCAGCGGCGTCATGGCCGAGACGAACATCAGGCAGGCCAGGCAGACCTTGTGGCCCAGGGCAAAATAGCCCTGCTCGGCGCTGCCGTCGAACCACTGCAGCAGCCAGCGTTCCGCGGCGGCCATGAGGAAGATAAGCAGGGCCTGGACGAAGAGCGGATGACTGTAGGTGAAGAACTCGTGGCAGTAGGCCTTGTTGCTGTCGGCGCTCAGGCGCAGGCAGAAGGTGGCGTCCGGGCCGCCGTAGCAGCGTTCCCAGTGGCGCCGGGTGACGATCCAGTAGCCCAGGGCCGTGACGCCCAGCATGGCGTACTGCTGGCCGAAAAGGCTGAAGATGTTCAGCCAGTCCAGCAGGAACAGGCCGATGAGCAGGAACACGGCCGAAAGCGAGACCACGGTGCGCACCATCTCGGACTGCACGGTGGCGCCCACGGCATCGTTCATGGAGCGGAGCACGCGGCCCCACCAGGTCAAAAAGGCCCAGATGGCGGCCAGCGGCGCCAGCCACAGGGGCACGTCGGGCATGAGCCGGCTGCCGATGGCGGGCACCTGCATGGCTCCGGCGATGAGCAGGCTGATGACGGCGATGAGCAGGCTGAGCCGCATGTAGAAGCTGATGAGGCCCGTCTCTGACTGGCGCCGGGACAGGGCATTGTAGAAACAGGTGGACGTGCCCATGTCCAGGAACATGAACAGCTGCTGGAAAAAATTGGTGGCAAAGCTGTAATTGCCGTACATGGCCGGGCCCAGGGCACGGGGCAGGATGGCTTCCATGGCCAGATAGACCGGCACGGAGGCCACGTTGGCCAGCAGCTTGCATATATAGCGACGCGCCAGGCTTGGCGTTGAGGGGGGAGTCGTCCTGTTTTCCATGCGGGAAACCTAGCCCACTTTGCGGCGTGCCACAAGCCGGGAATGGGGCCCGGAACGCCCTGCCGGGGCCTCCGGCACAGGGCTCAAGTGTTTACGGCCCCCGGCTTTTTGCGTATGAAAAAACATTGAGCGCACGCACAAACAGCGCACCGGAGGACGCGGCCCTGCCGCGCCGGGAGCGGCCGCCTTACCGGCGGTCCCGCCCCGCCCCCAACGCCACCATGCGGCGGGCTGCCGCGCCGCTGCCCCCGTGACGCCCATGCACAAGACCCCCGTACGACCCCTTTGCGGACTCCTGCCGCCGTGCGGGCTGCCGACAAACGTCCAAAGGATACCGTCATGGAAGAGAACAGCAAAAAAATGAAATCCGGCCTGGAAAAGGCCCCTCACCGTTCCCTGCTTTATGCCCTGGGCCTGACCCGCGAGGAAATGGAACGTCCTCTGGTGGGCGTGGTCAACGCCGCCAGTGAAGTGGTGCCCGGCCACCTGCACCTGGGCAAGCTGGCCGAGGCCGTCAAGGCCGGCGTGCGCATGGCCGGCGGCACCCCCCTGGAATTCCCCGCCATCGCCGTGTGCGACGGCATCGCCATGAACCACGAAGGCATGCGCTTCTCCCTGCCCTCGCGCGAGTTCATCGCCGACTCCATCGAGATCATGGCCCGCGCCCATGCCTTCGACGCCCTGGTCTTCATCCCCAACTGCGACAAGTGCGTGCCCGGCATGCTCATGGCCATGATGCGTCTGAACATCCCCTCGGTGCTGGTCTCCGGCGGCCCCATGCTGCCCGGCACCCTGGCCCCCGGCAAGCAGGGCGACCTCATCACCCTGTTCGAGGGCGTGGGCCGCGTGCGCAACGGCCAGATGACCGAAGAAGAACTGACCCAGTGGGAAGAACGCGCCTGCCCCGGCTGCGGTTCCTGTGCGGGCATGTTCACGGCCAACTCCATGAACTGCCTGGCCGAGACCATCGGCGTGGCCCTGCCCGGCAACGGCACCATCCCGGCCGTGCATGCGGCCCGTGTGCGCCTGGCCAAGCAGGCCGGCATGCGCGTCATGGACCTGGTGAAGCGCAACATCCGCCCCCGCGACATCGTGACCCGCGGCGCCGTGGAGAACGCCATCGCCGTGGACATGGCCCTGGGCTGCTCCACCAACACCACCCTGCACCTGCCCGCCATCTTCCATGAAGCCGGTCTGGACATCGACCTGTCCGTCTTCGACGACGTGAGCCGCAAGAGCCCCAACCTCTGCAAGCTCTCGCCCGCCGGCCGCCACTACATGGTGGACCTGGAGAACGCCGGCGGCATCCCGGCCGTCATGAGCGAGCTGGACAAGCTGGGCCTGATCCGCAAGGACTGCATGACCGTCACCGGCAAGACCGTGGGCGAGAACCTGAAGGAGCGCAACGCCCATATCCTGGATACGGACGTGATCCACACCATCGACAACGCCTATTCCAGGGAAGGCGGCATCGCCATCCTGCGCGGCTCGCTGGCCCCTGACGGCGCCGTGGTCAAGCAGTCCGCCGTGGCGCCCGAGATGATGCGCCGCGAAGTGACCGCCCGCGTGTTCGAAAGCGAGGAAGACGCCATGCGCGCCATCCTCGACGGCAAGATCAAGCCCGGCGACGGTGTGGTGGTGCGCTACGAAGGTCCCAAGGGCGGCCCCGGCATGCGCGAGATGCTGTCCCCCACCGCCGCCATCACCGGCATGGGCCTGGGCAAGGACGTGGCCCTGTTCACCGACGGCCGCTTCTCCGGCGGTACCAACGGTGCGGCCATCGGCCACATCTCGCCTGAAGCCGCCAACGGTGGCCCCATCGCCCTGGTGCGCGACGGCGACCGCATCCTGGTGGACATCCCCAACCGCAAGCTGGACCTGCTGGTGGACGAGGCCGAACTGGCCCGCCGTCGCGCCGGGCTGGTGCCGCCGCAGAAGGAATGCCCCTATCCCGTGCTGCGCCGTTACGCCAGCATGGTGAGCTCCGCCGACAGCGGCGCCATGTACAAGAAAGTCTAGGACGCTTTCCCGGCCGGAGCAGGCGCCCAGGGCGGCCGGCAGGGCAGCCTGCCGGTGTCCGTGCCCCGGGGCGCCTGTTCCCTGCGGGCATCCCCGGCCCTCTGGGGCCGCCGTGATGCCCGCACGCCGGAGGACGCCCGCTCTTTGCCGATGGTCCCGCATTGCCGCCGGCGCAGTGCGGGACTGTCTTTCCCGGACAGACCCTCTTCCTGCCGCACAGGTGCCGCCATGGTTTTTCTGCATGCCCTTCAGGGGATCTTCGGTTTGCTGCTCATCGTCTCGCTGGGCTACATGCTAGCGCGCAAGGGCTGGTTCTCGCCCGAGACCCAGATCCTGCTGCCCCGGCTGGTCACCTCCGTGGCCCTGCCGCCCTATCTTTTCTATACCATCATCCATTCCTTCGGGCGGGACGATCTCGTCCATCTGCTCTACGGCTCGCTGTTCCCGCTGCTCAGCATCCTGCTGACCTTTGCCGTGGCCCTGCTGGTGGCCAGGATAGCACGCGTGGAGCGGCGGCATCTCGGCCTGTTCTGCACCAGCTTCGCCACCTCCAATACGGTCTTCATCGGCCTGCCGGTCAACCTGGCCCTGTTCGGAGAAAGCGCGGCCCCCTATGTCCTGCTGTATTTCTTTGCCAACACCACCTTTTTCTGGACCATAGGCAACTATGCCGTGAGCCACGACAACGAAGAGCTGCGCGGCCACGACAGCGTGCTGGACAATGTGCGCCATGTCTTTTCGCCGCCCATGCTGGGCTTTCTGGCCGGGGCTGCCCTGACCCTGCTGGATTTCCGCCTGCCGGGCTTCCTGCAGGATGTCGCCCGTTATCTGGGCAACCTCACCACGCCGCTGGCCCTGATCTTCATCGGTGTCTGCCTCTGGAAGATGGACCTGCGCCACCTGCGCCTGTCGCGTGACCTGGTGCTGGCCCTGCTGGGCAAGATGGTGGCCTGCCCCCTGATCCTGGCCGGCATGCTGCACTTTGTGGAGCTGCCCGAACTCATGGAAAAGGTGTTCATCATCCAGTCCGGCCTGCCCTGCATGATGCAGATCTCCATCCTGAGCGCCTATTACAAGACCGATGCCGAATTCGGCGCCCTGATGGTCAGCCTCTCGACCCTGATCTCCGCCGTCACCATCCCTGTGGCCATGACCCTGCTTTCGCTCTAGCGCTGAAGGGGAGGGGCGAGAGCGGGAGCCCGGAGTTGTTGAGGGGGGAAGGAGGGACCTTTACGCGCGAGCTAAAGGTCCCTCCTTCCCCCCTCAAGCTCCTCCCATCCTCCTCCAAACGCGCTTTATCGGACAGGCCGCCCTGACGGAGCGGCCTGTCTTTTTCTCTGGCTGGACCATTCGCCCTGCTTCTGCCCAGCCCTGCCGCGCATGGCCTGCCTCCCCATGATCCCTTTTTCCAGCCGTGCGGCCTCTTATATCTCTTGGGCTGTTTTCCCCATGTATTGAGCGCGCCGCTTGGGCGGCGTACGCCGAAGGCGTGGTGCCGCCCCGCCTTCGGCGCGCCGTGATGAAACCGGGGACCAGACGCGGGGCACGGGGGTGCAGGGGGGCTGGGGCCGCGCAGGCCCCGACCCCTTGCCGCTCCGCCGCGGAGGCGACCAGGCCCGGGGGCCGGGCAGCGGCCATCCAGCGGACGGCTGGCTGTCGCGCTACGCGAGTTTTCTCCTCCCCGTAGCGAGTAATAACCGCCATTGGACGGAGGTTGTCGCGCTACGGCTCCCCCTCATCCCGGGCAGGGGCTGCCATATGGCACTGCCCCTTTTGCCCCGCGCCAGCGACCATGAAAAAAGGCGCGCCCGCCGGAACGGACGCGCCTTGAAAGGCGATGCCTTGACTTGGGACTAGAAGCCGAAGCCGTCGGAGTTGGCGCCGCTGGTGCCGAAACCGAAATCGTCCGGCACGCCGCCTTCTTCCTGGGCGGGTTCTTCGGCGGCGGCTTCACCGGCCACGCCGGCAGCGGCCACGCCCACGGTGATGTTCTTCAGGTTGTCCTTGATGGCGTCCTTGATGCTCTGCATCAGTTCGTCATGGTTGATGGCGACCTTGCCCTGGAACTCGGCCACCTGGCGACGCAGACCGCCCATGTCGGTCTTCATGGTCTTGATGGTGTCTTCCAGCTTGTCGCACTTCTTCTGCAGTTCTTCGGTCTTGCCCTGATAGGGGGCCAGGGTCTCCACCTGCTGGCGCAGGTCGGCGATCTCGGCGCGCTGGCTGACCATGGTGCCGTGCATGTCGTCCATCATGTCGAGCACGGTGGCGACGGCGTTTTTCAGGCAGTCGTCCATGGGGGGCAGGGAGATGGTGTCGCCCAGCAGACGGGCACCCTGGTTGACGAAGTCGCCCCAGTTGTCACCGTCTTTGTAGTTCATGTCCAGGAACTTGGGGGACAGCTTGGCCAGCCAGGCAGCGGCGAAGGGAGCCACGGCGGCGGCGCAGGCGTCACAGACGATGCTGCGACCGGTGATGTAACCGGCGATATCTTTCACGTCCGCGCCCTTCTTGGCGACGGCCAGGGCCAGGACGGTTTCCACAGGGAACATTTTGCGAGCGGTATCAGACATTTTCGGCCTCCTCCTCGGAGAACGGTGTTTTGCAGTGTGAGCCTGTGCGGGCCGCCGTCACGGGGCGACGGCCCGGAAGACCATCCTAGTAGCCGCGCCCGTACATGCGGACGAACAGCAGGGCCGCGGTACGGTACACGAAGTGACCGAGCTTGGACCACGGCAGGTAGGCGAAGAGCATCCACACAAAGACCAGATGCAGGTAGTACACCACAAAGGCGGGGTGGATGGCATCGGCCAGGCGGAAGACCTGGGACAGGATGCCCGTCACGGCCACCAGCCAGATGATGCCCAGCAGGTACCAGTCATACCAGCTCGAACCCTGATGCTTGGGGTTCAGCTTCAGGCGGCGGGCGGTGAGCATGGCCAGGCCGCAGACCAGCATGATGGCGCCGAGGTTGGCCAGGATCTTCACAGGGTACAGCAGCGGCATGGGGGTCTCGATCTTGATGAGCGGGATGATCTTGCCGCCCCAGTGGCCCAGGGCCACCACAGCCGTCACGAAGGCCAGGATGACGAAGCTGTAGACCAGGATCATGTGGCCGGCCTTGCGGTTGGGCACATAGGTACCGGTCTTGGGACCAGCTTCGCAGTCGTCGAACTTGCGGTGGGTGACCACTTCGTCGATGAGCACGTCCAGCAGGTGCCAGTACCAGGCCTTGGTCTTGCCAAGCACGGTCAGGCGGCCTTCAGGCTTGAACATGCCCCAGAGCTTGCGCACGCCCTTGTAGAGGATGAAGCAGGCCCCGAAGAAGGTGATCATGAAGATGGGGTCGATGGTGTAGTCACCATAGAACACCTGACCGAACACGATGCGGCCGTCGGCGGCGCGGGGGAACCAGTTGCCGTCATTGAAGCCGGCGCGGATCCACCAGATGAAGAGCCACAGCAGGGCCGGGATGGCGAAGAGGAAGGGCAGGCCGGAGGGCTTGCTCATCCACTTGCCCACGATGGTGGGCTCGGTCAGATCGCGGTAGACCATGTTGCGGGCGGCGCCCATGACGTCGGCGGGACGGGCGCCGCGGGGGCAGAGGTCCGCGCAGTTGCCGCAGTTGTGGCAGAGCCACAGGTCCACGTCGGTGGCCAGCTTTTCCTTGAGGCCCCAGGACGCCCACACCATTTCCTTGCGGGGGTAGGGAGCGTTTTCCGGAGCCATGGGGCAGGCCACGGAGCAGGTGGCGCACTGATAGCATTTTTTCAGGCTTTCGCCGCCCGCTTCCATCAGCTCCCGCGTAAAGGTGGAATCCGGCTTGAGAATATTCTGTGCCATTGCAGCCTTCCTCCTACATGCCCTTGAACGGGTTGGGGCCGAGTTCCACGATGCGAGCGACGAATTCGTCGATCATGTCCGGCACCTTGTCATATTCGTCGATGGCCACTTCGAGCTGGTCAACGCGCTCGGGCTGCACGCCCAGACGGTTCAGGGTCTCGGCGATGTTTTCCTTGCGGCGGTTGCAGATCTCGGAACCCTTGATGAAGTGGCACTGGTAGTCTTCGCCATATTTGCAGCCCAGCAGCAGCACGCCGTCGAAGCCCTTGCTCATGGCGTCAGACACCCAGATGGCGTTGACGGAGCCAAGGCAGCGCACGGGGATGATGCGGCAGTACGGGCTCCAGGCCTTGCGGCGCATACCGGCCATGTCCAGGGCGGGGTAGGCGTCGTTTTCGCAGGCCAGGATGAGGATGCGGGGGCCTTCCTTCTTGAAGTCCTTGGGCACCACAACTTCGCGGATCATGGAACCGATCTGGTCGATGTTGTAGTTGGCAAAGGAGATCACGCGCTCGGGGCAGGCGCCGAAGCAGGTACCGCAACGACGGCAGCGGGCCGGGTTGGGTTTGGGCGTACCCTTTTCGTCGTCGTCCAGGGCGCCGAAGGGGCATTCTTCGGTGCAGCGCTTGCACTGGGTGCAGCGCACGAAGTTGAACACCGGGTAGGAATTGTCGCCGGAGCGGGGGTGCACGGCCACACCGTGGGAAGCGGCTTCCACACACTGGATGGCTTTGAGCACGGCACCGCGGGCGTCTTCTTCACAGGCGTCCAGGGTCTGGGGCTGACGCACGCAGCCGGCGGCGTAGACACCGGTACGGCGGGTTTCGTAGGGGAAGCAGATGTAGTTGGAGTCCGCGAAACCGTCGAAGAGCTGCAGATCCGGGAAGTCGGGGCCCTGGCGGTAGTCGAATTCCACCACCACGTCCTTGGCGGTCGTGGGCACTACGCCCGTGGGCAGCACCACCAGATCCACGTCCAGATCGAAGTCCATGCCCAGCAGGGTGTTCTTGCAGCTGACCACCATGTGGTTGCCGGCGTCACGGATGTCGGTCACGTCGGCCTTGGTCATCATCAGGCCCAGACGGTCCTGCATCTTCTTGTAGAAGCGTTCCAGGATGCCGGGGATGGTCATGTCCTTGTACAGCACGAAGGCCTGCACGGCGTCATTGGTCTTGTCGCAGATGATGTTGGCCATGCGCAGCATGCCCACGCTGTTGACGGCGTTGGAGTAACGCAGGTGCTTGATGCTTTCCAGGTTCTCCTTGACGAAGCCCTTTTCCTCCTCCTCGGCGGGAGCTTCGGCGGCGGGGGCTTCGGCCTCGGCGGCGGCGGCTTCGTCAGCGGCCTTCTGCAGGGCTTCTTCAGCGATGGTGGTGTCGAGCACGAAGGCGATGCGGCGGGCGTCGACCTTGCCTTCGCCCAGCATCTTGGCGAACTGGGCGGCATGGACGACCTTGGGGTTCACGCCCAGGCCCATGCTTTCCAGATACTTTTCAGCCAGCGGCACCCAGCCGGTGGCCAGGACCACGGAGCCGATGTCGAAGGTCTGTTCGCCGTCGGCGGTGGCCACGGTGGCCTTGAACTCGCCGGGCTGGCCTTCCAGTTTGGCCATGTGGGCGTTGAGCAGCACGGTGATGCTGCTGTCGCCGGTGACAGCGGCGATCTTGTCGGCCAGGTTGGTGGGCTGGCGGTCTTCCCAGGGAGCCTGCAGGGGCGAGCCCACGGGCATGTTGTTGACCGCGCCGCCGAGCTTGTCGGCCTTTTCCACCAGGATGACCTCATAGCCGGTCCTGGCGGCTTCCTGGGCGGCGGTGAGGCCGGTCCAGCCGCCACCGATGACCAGGATGCGCTTGATGCCTTCGATGGCCGCGGAGTCGGGCACGTTGCTCTTCTGCAGTTTGACCACGCCCATGTTCACATAGTCGGTGGCCATCTGGGTCAGCAGGGCGGGAGCCGCGCCGCTGACGGCGGAACCGTCGGGGTTCTTGTAGGCGAGCACGCACTGTTCGCGCAGGTTCACATGTTCCACCTGCACGGGCAGCTGCCAGGGGGTGGCTTCGTCGCGGGGGCTGGCGCCGCAGAAGAGCACGCCGTCAAGGCCGCTGGCCTCGATGTCGGCACGCACTTCGTCTTCGGCCGCGCTCAGCATGGGCAGCACCTTCACCACGGGGGCAAGGTCGCTCCATTTGCCGCGGACCTGTTCGGCCAGGGCTTCCACATCCAGGCCGCCGCCGATGTTCTGTACGTCAAAATAGACGCCGATCTTGCTGGCCATGCCGCCTACCTCCCTTTCACCGTTTGCACCGCCTTGAGGGCGGCGGCCGTGCCGGACTGCGCGGTACGCATCACGTCCAGCGGCATGCGGGCGCAACCGGCGGCAAAAATGCCAGCCTCTTCACCGCCCATGACGAAGCCGTCTTCGTCCAGGGGCAGGGGCAGGGGCAGGCTGTCGGTGGCCAGGCTGGGCTGCATGCCCGTGGCCAGCACCACCATGTCATAATCCAGATGCAGTTTTTCGCCGCGGATGGCATCCTCAACGGTCACGGTGACGTTGTCGTCAGCGGCCTGGGCCACGTCGGCCACCTTGCCCTTGATGAAGCGCACATTGGGGGCGGCCTTCACCTTGTCCAGGACCTTCACGTAGCGGCCCGGGGCGCGCAGGTCGATGTAGAACACCGAGATCTGGGTCTCGGGGTACTGCTCGCAGATGTACTGGCACTGCTTGAGGGTGGCCATACAGCAGATGTAGGAGCAGTAGTTCAGGTGGTTCTGGTCACGGGAACCGGCGCACTGCACGAAGGCGATGCGCTTGGGACGGCGGCCGTCGGTGGGACGGACGATCTTGCCGCCGGTGGGGCCGAAGGGGGAGGCCAGGCGTTCGAGCTGCATGTTGGTGACGCAGTTCTTGACCTTGCCGGCGCCCAGGTTGGCCAGGTTGGTGACGTCGTAGGGCTTCCAGCCGGTGGCCACCACGATGGCGCCCACATTGAGCTCGATCTCGCGGGCGGGCTCGTTCTGGTCCAGGAACTTCTGGCCGGCGACGCGGGCGGCGTCAGCCTTGCTCAGGGCGTCGGTATCCAGCACGAAGCGGTTGGGGAAGGCGAAAGGCATGGACTTGTACAGGGCCTTGCGCCGGGACAGCCCGAAATCGAACTCGTTGGGCACGGTGCCTTCCAGGCTGGAGGCAAGGAGGGTGAAGTCCACGTTGTGGGCGGCCACCTTGCGGGGCTTGATGCTCACGGTGGCGGTGTAGTCACCCTTGCAGCCGACCAGCTTGGTCACTTCGGCCATGGTGAAAAATTTGATGCGGGGATTCTTCCTGATGCGCTGGAACTGGATTTCCAGACCGCAGGAGGGGGGACAGAGTTTGGGGAAATATTTGTTGAGCTGGGCCACACGGCCGCCCAGGTAGGGCGACTTTTCCACGATATACACATCGTGGCCCAGTTCCGCCGCTTCGATGGCGGCAGTAAGGCCTGCAAAGCCGCCGCCCACGACGAGAATGGAGTTGGACATCCTGGATATCCTCCTGCGTTGCAGCGCCGTGGCCCCTCTGCGGGGCGGCGCGCACGCCTGCCCGGTTGTATGGGATTGCCGGGCGGCGCAATTGAGAGCCCTGGGCCCTGCCGCGCGGCGCATATTCCAAGGCGCGGCGGGGAGCTTGCATGTCGCACACCCGCCGCGCCGAAAAAAATGGGGTGGCCTAGGCGGCCACCCCAGGGATGTTCTTCCGCCTACTAGTCAGGGATGATCTGGTAGTAGGGCTTCTTGAAGATCTTGGTTTCGCCGGTGGCGGGATCGTACTTGGAGTTCACGAAGCACTTCCACTTGCTGTCGTCGATACCCAGGAAGTCAGCGCGGTAGTAGAAGCCGGGGTAGCGGGACTCTTCACGGAAGGCGATGTGCTGCATGTGCAGGCGCACGGTCCACAGACGATGGTAGTTTTCCCAGCAACGCAGCAGTTCGTGCAGGTCGCGGGCGGCCAGCTTGGCGGAGTCTTCTTCCATCATGCCCAGCAGATAGAAGCCGGTGTCCAGCAGAGCCTTGGAGGTGGTGTAGTAGGTACCCACGCCGCCGCCGTATTCGTCGGTGCACTTCACGAGACGCATCATGAAGTTCTTGGGCGTGATGTAGTTGGGGTTCACCACGGGGTCGGTGGAGGCGTCCTTGCCGGCCAGGTAGTTGTAGTAAGGACGGTAGATCAGCTGCTTCAGTTCTTCGGCGGTTTCCTTGAACTCGGGCTTGAAGTCCTTGTGGTCGACGCACCAGCGGACCATCTGCTTGCCGGCGATACGGCCTTCAGCATGGGAACCGGAGGAGAACTTGTGGCCGGAAGCGCCCACGCCGTCGGCGCAGGTGAACAGGCCTTCCACGGTGGTCATGCGGTTGTAGACCTTGCCGTTGGCGGCGCGGACCTTGTAGTCTTCGGGCACCCAGGCTTCGTCGGGACCGGAGACCCAGATGCCGCAGCAGCCGGAGTGGGAGCCGAGCAGGTAAGGTTCGGTGGGCATGATTTCGGAACCGCGTTCTTCAGGAGCGGTGTTGGTGGCGGCCCACAGGTTGGCCTGGCCCACGCACATGTCCAGGAAGTCTTCCCAGGCTTCGGACTCGAGGTCTTTCTGCTGTTCTTCGGTCAGGGTGGCGAAGGTGGTCAGCAGGGCGGTCTTGGTGTCCATGTAGATGGGGCCGCGGCCTTCGCGCATTTCACGAAGCATCATGTGGTTACGCAGGCAGGTGGGGATCACATGGCCCTTGGCGTAGCCGCGATCTTCGTAGGGCTTCAGCATGGCGCGGTTGGTGGCGCAGTAGTCTTCGCCCTTGCAGTTGGTGGCTTTGGCCTTGAACAGCAGGAACCAGGCGCCCACAGGGCCGTAACCGTCCTTGAAGCGGGCGGGCACGAAGCGGTTTTCCATCATGGTCATTTCGGCGCCGACCTGAGCGCACATGGTGTAGGTGGAACCGGCGTTCCACACGGGGTACCAGGCGCGGCCCATGCCTTCACCGGTGGAGCGGGGACGGTACACGTTAACGGCACCGCCGGCGGCCACCATGATGGCGTTGGCTTTGAAGATGTGCACTTCGTTGGCACGCAGGTTGAAGCCCACGGCACCAGCGACGCGGTTGGGGGTGTTCTTGTCGAGCAGCAGCTTCACGATGAAGATGCGTTCCATGATGCGGTCTTCACCCAGGGCATTCTTGGCGGCTTCGGCCACGATGCACTTGTAGGATTCACCGTTGATCATGATCTGCCAGCGGCCGGAGCGGACGGGTTCGTCGCCCTTGCGCAGGCTCTTGCCGGCAGCCTTGGCGGCGGCGCCGTTCATGTTGTGGCCGTTTTCGTCCTTGATCCAGCAGGGCAGGCCCCATTCTTCGAACAGATGCACGGAGTCGTCAACGTGACGGCCCACGTCGAAGATCAGGTCTTCGCGGACCAGACCCATAAGGTCGGTGCGGACCATGCGGACGTAGTCGTCGGCGGTATTTTTGCCGAGGTAGGTGTTGATGGCGGACAGGCCCTGGGCCACGGCGCCGGAGCGCTCGAGGGCGGCCTTGTCGCACAGCATCATTTTCAGACCGTGTTTTTCGCCCCAGCGCACGGCTTCGAAAGCCGCGCCGCAGGCGCCCATGCCACCACCCACGATCAGCAGGTCGAGGTCATGTTCCTTCACTTCCGGTTCAGCAATGGCAACGCCTTTCATCGCTTCCTTGACGGGAATCATAGGCATAGTGGTTTCTCCTTAAGCTCTACGCGGTTACTGCTCTCTAGCGGCCCTGTTCCATGGCGGTGAAGACCTTGTCGGCTTCAGTCACTTCGAACTTCTTGCCCAGGACTTCGATGGGGGTGGCCAGCTTTTCTTCGGTGAACAGCAGTTCGTCGTCGAGGTTGGCGCCTTCCGGTTTGCCTTCGAAGGGCTTGATGGAGCCTTCAGGAGTGGTGCGGATGGGGAACTTGAAGCGTTTCACGCTGCCGTTGCGGAACTGCACGGTCCACATGATGGAGTCGGCAGAGCGCATGGGGATACAGGTGCCGCCCATGGGAGCAAAGTCGGCGTAGGGACGAGCGGTGATGGCGCCCTGGGGGCAGATCTTCACGCAGGAATAGCATTCCCAGCAGGCGTCGGGTTCCTGGTTGTACGCCTTCATTTCCTGAGGATCGAGGATCATCAGGTCGTTCGGGCAGATGTACATGCAGGCCGTCTTTTCGCCACCCTTGCAGCCGTCGCATTTGGACGGATCGACAAACGTAGGCATAACGTATCCTCCAACTCTTAAAGTGTTTCAGGTCAATCTTGACCGTATGGGCAGCCACTCGGGCCGCCCGAGTGCCGTCTTGTGGATCACGACCCCGGGCAACAGCGCCCCGGTCGTGCGCTTGTGTTTTTAGTAACAAGCTACCCCTCTTTACGTCAAGCCCCCTTTTGAAAAATTCGTGGGAACTCTTGGTGAAAAACGGCACAACCCACTATAATCCTTGCGCATTCCTCCTAGCATAATTTTTATGCCGTGTAAAGGCGCGGCGCGTTTTGCGCGAGCTCCACGGCAAAAACGCGCCCGGGAGCACGAAAAAGCATTTTTATCAGTGGGTTATCCTGCATACGCTCTTGCCGGCATGCCTGGGCTTTTGTTTAAAAATCATTAAATTACAATAAGTTAATGATGGACTGCTTTCCGTGGCGAAAGCATGACTTTTTCATGGGATTATGGTGCCGCCCGGTCCGGGGGCAGGAAATACGGCAAAAAATGCAAAAATTATCCAATTAAATCAAACAGTTGATTGTAACTATTTGAAAATGAACAACTTTTATGGAGTCCCCTCCCGGAGGGGCGGCCCGCCCTTCCGCTGTGCTTTTCGCCTGGGTTCCGAGCTTGCACTCTCTTTCACATGGCGCCGGGAAAGCCCCTCCGGGGGCTTGCCAGTGAGACCGTTTCGGGATACAGCATCCCCCACAAATTCATAGAGCGACGCGCCGTCCGGCGGTCGAGAGGAGCATCCAGCATGAACGAGCACCACGAATTCCGACCTGCCCAGAGGCCGGACAAACGCAGCGACCGCCCCGAAGGACGTTTCGAGGCCAGAACCGACGGCAAGCCCGAACGTCCGCGCCGCAGCCTGCGCGAGACCGTCTGTGACATCGACCGCGATATCCTGCGCATGCTCATGCGCCGCCACAATCTCATCAAACGCATGTACAATGCCAAGGGCTTCCTGGAGCCCGCGGAAGAAAAGAGCATCCGCGAGTCGTGGGAAGCCGCCGTTTCCCGCGTCAGCCGCGACCCGCGCCTGAGCGGCCGTTTCTTCACCCTGATGCAGGAGGCGGAATTCCTGCCCCGCCCCGGTGAGGACGGCGAAGCCCAGCGCCCCGCCTTCAACCTCGCCCCCGCCGACATGCCCGTGCGCCTGTCCATGCCCGCCCCGCGCGCCTGCCGCCTGACCCGGGCCTGGGCCACGCTGGCCGCCTGCACCGGCCAGGCCGTGCGCATCGCCCCCGCCCTGATGAACGATCCCGTGGTGGACTGCGTCAAGCTGCTCAACCAGCTGGGCGCCCATGCCAACCGTGATGACGGTGCCGTGCATGTGGCCGCCGGTGCGCCCCTGGGCACCCCGGACAAGGTGCTGCATGTGGGCGACAGCTCCTGGAACTTCTATCTGGTCCTGGGCCATTACCTGGGCCGCCCCTCGCGTACCAAGTTCACCGGCGGCGCGGCCCTCAAGCTGGCCGATCTCGGCGCCACCCGCCGCTTCCTGCCCCTCATGGGCGCGCGGCTGGTGCATGTGGTGCCCAAGTCCGACGGCTTCCCGGTGCGTATCGAATGCTCCGGCGTGCTGCCCGGCAAGGTGGTCTTCCCCGCCGATGCCCCGGTGGAGCTGGCCGAAGGCATCCTGCTGGCCGCGCCTTCCTACGAGCGCCCCATCACCCTGGACCTTTCCGCCATGCCCGAACGCGAGCTGGCCTTTGCCCGCATCCTGCCCGTGCTGACGGCTGCCGGTGCCGACATGCGCCGCGAAGGGGACGTGCTCCACTTCCGGCCCTGCACCCTGAGCATCCCCGCCGAACCCGCCCTGCCCGTGGAACCGGAACTGGCCGTGTTCCTGATGGGCCTTGCCCCCGCCCTGGGCGGTGAAGTGCGTCTGGAAGGCCAGTGGCCCGCCTGGCCCGGCACCGAAGCCGGTCTGGACCTGCTGCGCCGGACCGGTGCCAGGGTGGAATGCTCGGAAACCGGGATCCTGGTCCGCAGCCTGAAGCCGCTGGCCGAACTGCCCGCCGCCTTTGCCCTGCCCGAAGGCCTGCCCGTCTCCTGGCGCCCGCTGGCCGTGGCCCTGAGCGCCATGACGGCCCTGCGCGGCGGTCGTGCCGTGCTGCCCGCCGGTCTGGAAGCCGAAGAGAACGTGGTGGAGAGCTACCTGCACGCCGCCGGTCTGGCCCTGGATGCCGAAGGCCGCCTTGTGGCCCGGAAGCCCGGTGACGAGATGGAAGACGCCGAGGAACAGGACGAGGAGGGCCGCCCCGTGCGCAAGCCCCGTCCCGCCCTGCAGGCCCGCGGCTGGAACGCCCCCGACGCCCCCTGGGCCGTGGCCCTGGCCCTGGCGGCCTGCGCCCGCGGCAGGCAGGAAGGCTTCAAGCTGGGCAACCCCGGCGTGCTGACCGAGCTTTATCCGCCTTTCTGGGTGCTGTACAACAACCTGCCCGAACCGCACATGACGCGCGAGAACAAGGAAGTGCCCACCGAGCCGGTCAAGAGCCGCCGCCGCGTCATCACCAGCGCCGTAGCCGTGCCGCCTCCGCTTGAAGACGAAGATTACTAGGACCGGGCAGCTCCGCCGCATGGCCGGACCGTGCGGTCCGGGCCGTGGCGGCTCTCCGGTATGCAGACGAAAAGGGCGCCCATCCTTCGCGGATGGACGCCCTTTTTTGCTGGCGGCAAGCGGCGGCGGGCTTCTTCTGCCCTGTCCTGCCCACGGGATGGGTCCCGTCAGGCCAGCTCTTCCGGGAGCTTGCAAAGGTCGACCCATTGCCCGCCGGTGACGGCGGCCAGCTCGTCCGGGGTCAGCTGCACGGCGTTGTTGGGCGCACCGGCGGCGGGGTAGACCACGTCATAGCGCCTGAGGCTCTCGTCCAGGAACACGCGCACCCCTTCCGGCAGGGCAAAGGGACAGACCCCGCCCTGGGGATGGCCGGTGAGGCGTTCCACATCCTCCACGGGGATGAAGCGGGCCTTTTCGTGGAAAAGATCCTTGAACTTGCGGTTGTCCAGACGGGCCAGACCCATGGCCACCACCAGCACGGGACCGGTGGCGGTGAGGATGGACAGCGTCTTGGCGATACGGCCCGCCTCGCAGTGCAGGGCCTCGGCCGCCAGCGCCACAGTGGCGCTGGAGACGGTGAACTCGCGGTAGCGGTCGCCCAGACCGCGGGCGGCCAGCTGGGCCCTGACGGCTTCGGTGCGCATGGCTGGATGCTCCTTTGTGGGAAAAAGCCCCGTCCTGCCGGTGACGGTGATGGCCGGCGGCAGGACGGAGCTCCTCCCCGTCCTGGGGGG
The DNA here is from genome assembly GCF_900116045.1 of Desulfovibrio piger. Taxonomy (NCBI): domain Bacteria; kingdom Pseudomonadati; phylum Thermodesulfobacteriota; class Desulfovibrionia; order Desulfovibrionales; family Desulfovibrionaceae; genus Desulfovibrio; species Desulfovibrio piger. The sequence continues at coordinate 1,747,467 of NZ_LT630450.1, read as the reverse complement.
AGGGGGCCTGCCGCGCAGGCCCTTCCGCTCGGGTTTACAGGGTGATGGGCAGGGGGCCGAAGCTGGCCTCGTAGCGCTTGCGGAACTCGTCCTTGCTGAAGTGATGTTCCTGCGTGCCCAGCTGCTCGATGGCGTAGCAGGCGCTCACCGCGCCCAGCTTGGCGGCTTCGGGCATCTCCAGGCCGCAGACCAGGCCCTTGAGCAGGCCCGCGCGGTGGGAGTCGCCCGCGCCGGTGGGATCCTTGACGCCGTCGCAGGGGATGGCGGGCACATGCACGTCCACGCCCCGGGCATTGCGGATGCGCTGGCCGTCACCGCCCAGCGTGGTCACCAGCCAGCCGGTCATGGCCACCAGTTCCTCTTCGCTCCTGCCCGTCTTCTTGCAGACCATGCCCAGCTCGTAATCATTGGTCACGCAGGCGTAGGAACCGCGGATGGCGTCGCAGAGGTCGTCGCCCGAGAGCACGGGCAGCTGCTGGCCGGGGTCGAAGATGTACCGCACGCCCTTTTCACGGAAGAAGCCGGGCAGGCGGCGCATGTCGTCCACGCTGCCGGGGGAGACGATGGCCCAGTCCCTGGCGGGATCGAGGTCGGGGAAGGTGTAGGTGGCGGGCTGGCTCATGGCGCCGGGGTAGAAGCCCGTGATCTGGTTGTTGTTCTGGTCCGTGGTGATGTAGCACAGGGCCGTGAACACGTCGGAATCACGCCGGATGCCCTCCAGGGACAGGCCCAGCTTTTCCCAGGCCGCCGCATAGCCGGTGAAGTCGCGGCCGGCGGCGGAGACCACGATGGGCTTTTCGCCCAGCAGGGCCAGGGTGTAGGCGATGTTGCCCGCGCAGCCGCCGCGGCGTTCGTCCATGCTGTCCACCATGAAGCTGACGCTCAGCATGTGCAGCTTGTCCATGAGCACATGGTCCTGCAGGTTGCCGCCAAAGGTCATGATGCGGTCAAAAGCCAGGGAACCGGAAACATAAATGGCCATCTTCGTTCCTTTTATTCGTTGGGCTGCCCTGCGGGCGAGCTGTTTTGGGCGATCCACGCCAGGAAGGGCGCGTTGCCCTTTTCCAGCGGCATGCCCACGATACAGGGCACTTCGTAGGGATGGGCCGCCTCCACGGCGGCACGGAAATCTTCCCACGCCGCCCGGCTGACCTGGGCCAGCAGCAGGCATTCGCGGCTCTCGCGGACCTTGCCGTCCCAGCGGTAGACGGAAAGGACTCCGGGCAGGATGTTCACTCCGGCGGCCAGCCGTCGTTCCACCATCAGATGGGCCAGGGTTCGGGCGGTCGCTCCGTCGGGCACGGTCACACAGGCAAGCAGGCTCATGGCGTCCTCCTGTTGGGGAAGTGGGAAAAACGGACAGAAGATACACCAGCGGGCCGCAAAAACCAAGCATGGCCTGCCTTGCCCCCCCTGCCTTCCTGTGGCATAGCAGGCTCATGAGCGCAAAAAAATCCCTGCCGCGCGGTGCCCTGGCCCGCGCCGAAAAAGTCCTGGCGGCCCTTCAGGCCCGCTACCCCCGTCCCGCGACCCACCTTGAGGCCGGCAACGCCTGGGAACTCCTGGTGGCCACGGTGCTGGCCGCCCAGTGTACCGACGCCCGCGTCAATACCGTGACCCCGGAGCTGTTCCGGCGCTGGCCCGGCCCGGCCGAGCTGGCCCTGGCCACGCAGGAGGAGCTGGAAAGCGTCATCCGCTCCACGGGCTTCTATCACAGCAAGGCCCGCAACCTGCTGGGCGCGGCGCAGCGTGTGGTGTCCGTCTATGGCGGCCAGGTGCCGCCCCGGCTGGACGAGCTCATCACCCTGCCCGGCGTGGCCCGCAAAACGGCCAATGTGGTGCTGTTCGGCGCCTTCGGCATCAACGAGGGCCTGGCCGTGGACACCCACGTCAAGCGCATCAGCTACCGTCTGGGCCTCACCGCCCATACCGATCCCGTGGACATCGAACAGGATCTGATGCGTCTTTTCCCCCGTGCCGAATGGGGCGACGTCAACCACCGCATGGTCTGGTTCGGCCGCGATGTCTGCCACGCCCGCGGCCCCCGCTGCGCGGAATGCGAGATGGCGGACTTCTGTCCTCGCCGCGAACCGCCCAGGGGCAGGTGATTTTTGAGCGGGAAGAAGAACGAAACGGGGGAAGGAGGGACCCTTGGCCAGCGCGCAAGGGTCCCTCCTTCCCCCGTCCCCCTTCCTCCCCCCAACGCGCTTTACTCAGGTCTGTGACAGGATTGTATGCGGGCGATTAACGTCGCACAACCGTCGGTCTCTCGGAACAAGGATTGATACTGGCAGCCTCCAAGAGACAGCTTTTGACCTAATGAGGACTTAGGTGGCAGCGCTACAAGTTTGCATCCGAGATATTCTCTCGTGGGGCAGGTAGCTTGTGTATCAAGCCTTTTTCTTCCATGTCTTTGAGTGCTGTTTTTGCGGCATTCAGGAGCAGTGAGATATAGGATAATCCTCCATCACTTTTGCCATCGGCTGTATAAATTTGATTGCCAGTATGCATATCAAATACAGTTACTTTTGTTGACATAATCAAATCTGTTGTGTAATAGCCGCCAGAAACGGTTGTCCCGTATTTTCCATATGTATAAGTTGGTGGAACATAATCCTCGACAGATCCTTTTGCTACGGCAACTAAAAGTAGGCTATCTGCCCCAGAAGAACGCAGTAGGGTCCCTTCTGCTGCACGATTTTCTCTTGTAGGCAAGATAATTTTAGAATATTTGAGCGATTTGATATTGTAGTCGGCAAGCATCAGGGAAATTTTTTCTTCTGCTTCAAAAATTTCTCCCATATCAGCTCCCTTGATGCAGACGATCGTTTTCCCAAGGTTATGGTGCTGATAAGCAGGATCGACATAGCCTGTAAGGTCAGTACTCGCACATCCTGTAATCATGAATAGAATCATCACACATAGTAGCTTTCTCATGAGTTCTCCTCCTGGACGCGGATATCCCTCACCTGAAATGACTATGTGATATCTTGTCCGTACAGGCAAGGGCAGTAATAAGATGCATCTTGGCTTTATAATTTTATTTTTTATACTTCGTTGAAATCAGTAATGAAACAGCCCGGCCTCCGTCGAGGCCGGGCTGCTGCGTTGTGGCGAGAGGGATGTCCCCGGAGAGGGCCGGGCGGGCATCCTACTTGCGGTCGATCCACCATGTTTTGTCCACGCGGCCGTACCACCAGCGGTTGTGGTCCGTGCGCAGGATGACCTCGCACAGGGCCTGGGCCTGCGGGCTGCGCAGGCGTTTGACCGCGCTTTCCAGCCAGTCGGCGGCAAATTTGTTGCCCTTGTCCAGCTCGGCCTTGAGGTTGCAGATCAGGTCCAGCTGGTCGGCATCATGGGCCAGCCTGGCCTCCAGGCTCCGGCGTTCCTGCCATTCGTCCCAGCCGTCGAGGATGTCCTGTTCCAGTCCGGTGCCGTCCACGGCATCCTGCAGGGCCTCGCGGTCGCGGCAGGTGTCGTAGCGGTGGTTCACATAGTTGAAGTCGCCGGTACGGGCTTCATGCAGGTCATGGAAAAGGCAGAGGAAGGTCACGCGGGCGGCGTCGGCTCCCGCCAGTTTGGCCAGGGTGTAGCCGATGACGCTGGTACGGTAGGAATGCTCGGCCACGTTCTCGCTGCCGGAGCCCAGAAAGGCATAGCCGCTGCGCGGCGTGTGGCGCAGATGGCCCGCCTCGTGGAAAAAGTCCGTGATGCGTTCCAGCTGCCGCGCATCGGGCAGGTCCGCTGCGGGGGTGCTTTTGTTTGGGCTGTCCTGTGCCATGTGTGTTTCCTTATGGATGGAGCGCGGCGCCCCCTCCGTTGCTGATTTGTGTGAAAACTGTCCGGCGCGCGCCATCGTCCGCCCCTTTCCGTCCTTGCCCAGCCGCCGGCAGGCGGTGTTTTTTTCGGGGGACGGCCATCCAGGCAAGGCCGTGGCGTTTCCGGGCCTGGCCATCCTCCTGGGCAAAGCGCGTTGGGGGAGGGATGGGGGGCCGGGGGGAAGGGAACCCCCTTGCGCGCGAGCCAAGGGGGTTCCCTTCCCCCGGAAAATCCCTGTCCGCTCTTATTCCAGCCCGTACTTGCGCAATTTGTTGTGCAGGGTGGCGCGGGTGATGCCCAGGCGGCGGGCGGCCTCGCTCTTGTTGTCCTCGGTCTGGCGCAGGGTGTCCTCGATGGCGCGGCGTTCCAGGGCTTCCAGGGACAGGCCCGCCAGGGAGGCCTCGGCGGTCTCCGTTGCCGGGGCGGCCTGCTCGGCGGCACCGGTGACGCTGGCGGGCAGTTCCGGGCCGGTGATGAGGTCGCCGGTGCAGAGGATCACGGCGCGCTCCACGGCGTTCTGGAGCTCGCGCACGTTGCCGGGCCAGGCGTAGCGGCGCAGCATGTCCAGGGCCTGCGGGGCAAAGCCCTTGACGTTCTTGCGGTTGCGGGCCGCGAATTTTTCCAGGAAGTGGGCCGCCAGCAGGGGGATGTCCTCGCTGCGTTCGCGCAGGGGGGGCACCTCGATGCTGATGACGTTGAGGCGGAAGAACAGGTCTTCGCGGAAACGTTTCTGCTCCACTTCTTCCTGCAGGTTGCGGTTGGTGGCGGCGATGACGCGCACGTCCACCGTGATGGGCGAGTCCGAGCCAACGCGCTGCACCTCGCCCTGCTGCAGGGCGCGCAGCAGCTTGGCCTGGAGGGAAAGGGGCATCTCGCCTATCTCGTCCAGGAAGAGGGTGCCGCCGTCGGCCTGCAGGAAGCGGCCCTCGCGGCGGCGGTCGGCGCCGGTGAAGGCCCCGCGCTCATGGCCGAACAGTTCGGATTCCAGCAGGTTCTCGGCCAGGGCGGCGCAGTTGACCGTGACCAGGGGCTTGCCCGCACGGGCGCTGGCACCGTGGACGGCGCGGGCCACCAGTTCCTTGCCGGTGCCGGATTCCCCGGTGATGAGCACCGTGGCCTCGGTGGGCGCCACGGTGGCGATGATCTCGCGCATGGCGCTGATGGCGGGGCTGCGGCCCAGGATCTCGGGCCCGGCGGCGGCCTCGCTGAGCTGGCGGCGCAGCTCGCGGTTCTCCACGCTCATGCGGGAGTGGTCCACGGCCCGCTGCAGGGTCTCGCGCAGGGCGTCGAAGTCCAGCGGCTTGGTCAGATAATCGTAGGCGCCCAGGCGCAGGGCCTCCACGGCGGTCTCCACGGAGGAATAGGCCGTCATCAGCACCACGGGCAGGGCCGGATTGTAGTCCAGGATGCCGCGCAGGGCGTGGATGCCGTCCATGCGCCCCATGCGCACGTCGGTCAGCACCACGTCGTAGGGTTTGGCGCGCACGGCCTCCACGGCCAGGTCGCCGTCGGCCGCCTCGTCCACGCTGTAGCCCCAGGCCTGGAGCATCATGCGCAACATGCCGCGGTGGGCATCGTCATCGTCAACCACGAGAATGCTGGTGTTCACCCTGGTCCTCCCCCTTCTGCCTGTTGGCGGCAGGCCCCCCGGCCTGCCTGTCCGGGCCGTCCGCCGGATGGCCCGCCGCCTTGCCGGCCTGCGGCAGGCGTATGAAAAACGTGGTCCGGCCGGGCGTGTCCGCCGTGGCCTGACGGGACTGCACATAGACTTCGCCCCCGAGCGCCTCCACGATCTTGTGGACCGTGGCCAGCCCCAGGCCCGTGCCGTGCCCCTTGGTGGTGAAATAGGGGTCGAAGATGTGGCTGAGGTTCCCGGGCGCGATGCCCTGCCCGGTATCCGTGACCGAAAGGACGAGATGCTGTTTCTCCACCGTGCAGTCCAGGGTCAGGGTGCCGCCGCCGGGCATGGCGTCCAGGGCGTTGAGGCAGATGTTGAGCAGGGCCTGCCCCAGCCTGTCGGGGTCCATGCGGGCCGGGGGCAGATCGGCCGGGAGGCTGTTCACCAGCCGGACGCCGCGTTTTTCGGCATCCTGGGCGATGAGGCGCAGCACATGGGCCACGCTGTCTTCCAGCGGCGCGGCCACGGGACGCACGTCACTGGGGCGCGAGAGCCCGATGAGCTCGCTGATGACGCGGTTGAGGCGCTCCACCTCGCGCACCATGACGCCCGCGGCCTTGCGGTCCTCGCTGCCTTCGGGGAAACGCATGCCGAAATAGGTGGCGTAGCCCTTGATGGAACTGAGCGGGTTGCGGATCTCGTGGGCCACCCCGGCGGCCAGCGTGCCCACGGCGGCCAGCTTTTCCTTGCGGCGGATCTCTTCTTCCAGGCGGCGTATCTCGCCTTCGGCCCGGCGCTGGCGGCGGCGGGACTCGCGGGCGCGCTGGGCATAGTACAGGGCCAGCAGGCAGGCCAGGCCCACCAGCATGGCCACCCCGGCCAGCATGAAGACGTGGTCCCTGTCCTGGCTGCGGGTGATCTCGAAGGGCGAGAGGTCGAGGCCCAGGAAGATGACGGGTTGCGGCAGGCCCGGCGGCAGCTGCTGCCCCTGCGGGGGCTGCATGAAATAGCGGTAGACCACGAACACGCGCTGCCCTTCCATATTGAGGACGGCGGAGCGGGTCCGGCTGCCGGGGGCCAGCATCTTCATGGTCTTCTCGTCAGCCTCTTCGCCGTTGATGCGCAGTATCTCGCCCAGGCGGTTGCCGTTGCTGTGGGCCAGGATGGTGCCGTCGGGCATGGTGACGGCGATGAACTGCACGTCCGAGGTGCTGGCCATCTCCTTGAGCAGGATCTGCAGGCGCACCCGGGCCTCGCCGCGCATGCTGGTGCGCAGCATGCTCTCGAAAGCCATGATCAGGGAGCTGCCCTTTTCGGCCAGCAGGCGCGACATGGCGCGCTCGTTGCGTTCGATGGAGGCCAGGGCCAGCAGGGTGACCAGCAGGATGAGGACGAAGGCCGTCCCGCCCAGCAGCAGTCCCAGCGGGGTGTTCTGCTGCTGGGCCAGCTGCGAACGGGCCTGCGAGCAGTCGTTCTCGCGCACGGCCTGGTCATTGGCCACCATGCCGCCGCTGTCCTGACCGGACGCGGAAGGCCCCGGCGTCTGGCGGGGCCGGCGGGCGGCGCGGGCCAGCCTGTGGCGGCGGGGGTCCAGCAGGGCGGCAGCGGCGGAAAGGCAGCGGCGGAAAAAGTTCATGCCTGCACTATAAGCATGGTTGGGGCCCCTGTCACCTTGCCGTCGGATATTTGGCTTGCATGTTTTTTGCAGGAACAGGAAAAGACGAAAAAAATGCCACGGCCCGTGCGCGGCCTTTCCTTGCGCCGCGGACACAGGCTTGATATGCCAGAAGCATGGCCCAACAGAACAAGGTTTGCCTATGTGGAAGAATATAGTTGTCAGTGGTCTGGTGATGACATCGCTCCTGCTGCTGCCGCTCCTGGCGGCTGCCGGGGGACATCATGGCGGCGGTCACGGGCCGCGCGGCTATCGCAATGTCGACCAGTGGCTCCAGAGCCTGCCCGAGGAACAGCAGGTCAAGGCCCGTGCCATCCTTGAAGAAGCCCGCCCCGGCATCGAGGATACCCGCTGGCGCATACGCCAGAAGCGGGAAGAGCTGGCCCATTTCGATTATGCGGAGGATTCGTCCGCCGAGACGCTTTCCCGCCTGGGCTGGGAACTGCAGGACCTGCGCGACCGCCTGCGCCTGCAGCTGGCGCAGCTGGAGGGCCGCCTGCTGGACGAGGTGGGCGTGAGCTTTCGCCGTGCCGGCAAGAGCCGGGGCTGCAACAGCATGATCCGGCAGGACGTGATCCATGCCTATTCCCTGCAGGAAAGCCTCGAACCCTGCCCGTAACGCCCGCCGACCTTCGCCGACTATCCATGCCCCGCCCGGACGGGGCTTTTTTTGTGCCCGGGCTCCGGCGTCGGGGCCCTGTGCCGGGGTGTATGAAAATTTGTCTGCTGTATAATTTTTAGCCAGATCCGCCCGCCGGCTGCATAAAAACTGGACATCCGGGGCCCCCGCCCGCCCGCCGGAAACGGCATGTTTGCCGGGTTGTGTATTCAACATATTGATTTATATTAAAAAATTATATTTGGCACGGGGGTTGCTATAAAACAGAGCACAAAGGGCAAGACCCAAAGCCCAAAGACAATCCACTCTGCAAAGAGACAAAGGAGCACATATATGAAGACTTCCCGTGTGATGATCCCTGCCCTGCTGGCTGCTGCCCTCATCGGCGGAACCATGACCTCCGACGCTTTCGCCGGTCCCCACCATCGCGGTCAGGGCAACGGTTACGGTCCCTGTTACGGTTACGGCGACGGTGGCTGCTGGGAAGGCGGCTGGGGACATCACGGTCACGCCCGCGGCTGGGGTTACCGGGCCATGTCGGACGCGCAGCGCGCCAAGTTCGACAAGATCATGGAAGAGTTCGCTCCCCGCATGGAACAGCTGCGCGACAGCATCTATGTCAAGCGCCAGGAACTGCGGGCTTTGGAAAACGCCACCAACCCCGATGTGAAGGCCGTGCGCGAGGCCGCTACCGAAATGACCCGCCTGCGCAACGAGATGGCCGACCTGCATGACGCCCTGGGCGACAAGCTGGCTGCCGAAGTGGGCGTGCCGGAAGGCTTCAAGGACGGCCCCCGTGGCCCCCGTGGTCCCCGTGGCGATCGCGGCCCCGCCTTTGACGGCCCCCGCGGTGGCGCCGGCTGCTACGACGGCCCCTATCGCGGCCACTACTAAGCGCTGATACCTGCCAACGGCAGCAAGAAATATCTGGCCGGAAGATCCTCCTCCCTCCGGCCAGGCTCCCGAGAACAGCAACCTCCTTTGACAGGCACCTTTAACCGGAGCCCGCGCTCCGCAAGAAATGCAGTCCTCTGGAACGTCTACCCCGGCCGGGGATCTCCCCTGGCTCCGGCCGGGCCTTTCCGAAAAAGGCAGGTGTACACCCCGAGATAGCCCCTCCCCGCCTCTGGCGGACACCATATCCGGCAGGGCGATCCCCCTTGGTCCTGCCGGGGCTCACAAGAGCATCCTCCTCCTTCACCATAACCTCTAACCATCAGAACATCCTCCCTCTTTGGCCGGCTGCCCCTCCCCCTGGGCAGCCGGTCGTCTTTTTCCGGCCGCTGCTCCGGCCGGTCCGCCTTCCTGTCCGTCCGGCGGCAGGGTGTGCCCCCGGGGGACAGGGGCCCGCCTGTGCCCGGGGCCTGCGGCCTGCGCTGCCGGACGCCGGGACGGGGGAGGGCCCTTCCTCCCCGGGCGCCCCCGGTCTTCAGCGGCGCGGCAGTCCGTCCGGGCCGGCGGGCGGGGCGGTCTTCGCACCTGCCGTTTTCGGACAGCGGCCGCTTCCTCCCCGGACGCCATGCCCTCCGGCGGGCGCGGTGCATGCCGTCATCGTTCCTCCCGCAGGCTCCGCCATCCTGTGCGCCACGGCATCGGCCCGGCCCGCGGACACAAAAAAGGCGTCCACCGCACGGGGCGGCGGACGCCTTTGCCGTCGGGCGGATGCGGCGCCCGGGATCAGAACAGCTTGTAGAGCAGGGAAGAGATGGCCACGCAGCCGGCGGCCAGCACGAAGGCATTGCTCCACTGGCCGCGGTAGCGGCGCATGGCCGGGACCTTGTGCACGGCGTACATGGGCATGATGAACAGGATCACGGCGATGACCGGGCCGCTGAGGGACTCGATGATGTCCAGGATGCCGGGGTTGAGCCAGCCGGCCAGCCAGAGGGTCACGAAGAAGAACAGGGCGATGCCGGTGCGCACGCGGCGCGAGGTGGCCGTGGTTTCGGGGGTGGAGGACATCTGGACCAGGATGCCGTGCAGGCCTTCGCGGGCGCCCAGGTAGTGGCCGAAGAACGAGCTGCCGATGGCCAGGAAGGCGATGAGCGGACCGAACCAGGAAATGACGGGATTGTCGAACTGGTTGGCCAGATAGGAGAGCACGGGGATGTTCTGGGCCTTGGCTTCCATCAGCTGGGCGGGGCTGAGGCTGAGCACGCAGCTGAAGACGAAGGCCATGACGAAGAGCACCAGGATACAGGCCGTGCCGCGCAGGGTCCGGGCGGCCTTCTGTTCGGCCGTGTCGCCGTAGTGGCGGCGCTGGGCCAGGGCAAAGGAGGAGATGGCGGGCGAATGGTTGAAGGCGAAGACCAGCACCGGCAGGGTGAGCCAGAGGGTGCCCAGGAAGCTGCCGGCGTCAGGCATCTGCCCCAGGGCGGAGGTGTTCCAGTGCGGGACGAGGTAGAGCGACAGACAGAAGAGGATGGCGCACAGGGGGTAGACCAGCCACTCGTTGAATTTGAGCATGAAGCTCTCGCCCAGCAGGATGACGGCCATCAGGGCCGCCACCAGCACGCCGGAAAGCAGCAGGCGCGGCGGCGCGGCCAGCTGCAGCTGGTTGACGATGAAGGATTCCACCGTGTTGGTGATGCCCACGGCATAGATGAGCAGGATGGGATAGATGGCGAAGAAATAGAGCAGGGTGATGAGCTTGCCTGCGGAAAGGCCGAAATGCTCTTCCACCACGGCGGTGATGTCGCTGTCGGCACGGGAGGAGGACAGCACGAAGCGGGCCAGGCCCCGGTGGGCGAAATAGGTCATGGGGCCCACCAGCAGGGTGATGACGACCAGGGGCCAGATGCCGGACATGCCCGCATTGATGGGCAGGAAAAGGATGCCCGCGCCCACCGCGGTGCCGAAAAGGTTGAGCATCCAGACGACGTCGAATTTCGTCCAGCGGCCGCAGGCGGCGTGGCCGGTCTCAGGGGTCTGTGCCATGAAGGTTCCTTGCAGGTGAAAAGGTTGGAAAAGCAGGGGAACAGGTCCCGGGCCCGTGGCAGGGGCATGCTGGGGGCATCCGGCAGCGGCGGGTGCCCTTCCTGTTCCTGTCCGGGGACGGAAGGGGCCGCCTTCATCGGATGGACGAAGACGGCCCCGGGGGAGCGCGCGGCTCCCGGTCAGCATTCCACCAGGCTGACGGCCAGGCCGCCTTCGCTGGTTTCCTTGAATTTGGCGTTCATCTCGCGGCCGGTCTCGTTCATGGCCATGATGACGGCGTCCAGGCTGACCATGTGCTGCGAGGCCTTTTCGCAGGTGGCCAGCAGGCAGGCATTGTAGGCCTTGATGGCGCCCACGGCGTTGCGCTCGATGCAGGGGATCTGCACATAGCCGCCCACGGGGTCGCAGGTGAGGCCCAGGTGGTGTTCCAGGGCCACTTCGGCGGCGTTCTCCACCACATCCACGGCATAGCCGCGCGCATGGGCCAGCATGGCGGCGGCCATGCTGGAGGCCACGCCCACTTCGCCCTGACAGCCCACCTCGGCACCGGCGATACCGGCGTTGTGCTTGGCCAGGAAGCCCACGGCCGCCGAGGCCAGCACGCCTTCGCGCAGGGCCCGGTCACCGATGTTCATGTTGTAGCGCATGGCGTAGAGCAGGGCGGGCATGACGCCCGCGGCCCCGCAGGTGGGCGCGGTGACGATGACGCCGCCCGAGGCGTTCTCCTCGGCCACGGCAAAGGCATAGGCGTTGACCTGGCCCAGGAAGCGGTCCACGGCCAGGGGCATCTCGCGGGCGCGTTCCAGCAGGGTGTGGCCCTTGCGCCACACGCCCAGGGTGCCGGGCAGCCGGCCTTCGGCCTCAAGGCCGCGGCGCACGCTGGCGTACATGGATTCCATGATCTGTTCCAGGTTCTGGAAGATGTCCGGGCGGGACATGCCGGTGATGGCGCTCTCGTTGTCCAGGATCAGTTCGTGCAGGGTCAGGCCTGTCCTGGCCAGCTGTTCGCGCAGCTGGCGCATGGTGCCGTAGGGATGCACGGGCTTGCCGCGTTCGGGCGGGGTCCAGCCCTTCCACTGGATGAAGCCGCCGCCCACGGAATAGTATTCCATGCTGAACAGGGCCCGGCCGCCGGCATCCTCCAGGCTGACGCGCAGGGTGTTGCTGTAGGGGGCGTCGTGGATGATGGGGCCGTGCTCGATGTCGGCAAGGCCCACCTGCAAGGGGACGTCGTGGATGCGCAGCTCGTGCCGGGCGTCCGCGTCGCGGCCCAGTGTGTCCAGCAGGCCCGCGGGACAGGTCTCGGGGCTGGTGCGCAGCAGGCCCGCCAGCACGGCGGTATTGGTGCCGTGGCCCATGCCCGTGGCGCTCAGCGAGCCCAGCAGCACCACATGGATGCGGGCGGCGCGGCGTACCAGGTCGGGGTCGAGGGCGTCACAGCGCAGGACGAAGTCATGCCCGGCGCGCATGGGGCCGATGGTATGGGAGCTGGAGGGGCCGGGGCCGATCTTGAAAAAGTCGAAGAGCGAGGTCTCGATGGCCGGCCGGACGTGCAGGGGCGTCAGGGGCTTGTGCGTCGTGGGAGTCATGGTGTCTCCTTGTGTGGGATGGCTGTGCCTGGCGTGGGGCGGACGCGGAGCGCGCCGGGGAAGGAGAGGGAGAAACAGAAGGGCGCCCCATTGCAGCACATCCCCTTGTGCCTTGAGTCCGGGGATGTGTCAATATTTTTTAATTTAAAAAATATTTTAAATAGTAAAGATAATCACTATTTTTTTAATTGGCGCATGTAATTATAGACCGTGTAGATGGAGACCTGCATCTCCTTGGCCACATGCTGCACCACGCCCTTGATGAGGAAGGCGCCTTCCTCGTCGAGGATGCGGATGAAGTCCTTTTTTTCCTCGCGGTTCATGAGGGAGGGGTGCTTGCCGGCGCGCCGGATGGCCGCCTCAAGGATGGCAAGGCTGGTATCGCCGGTGCAGGCGGCAAAGGTCTCGCTCACGTCGCGTTCCAGCGGGTCCACATGCAGCAGGGGATGCAGCACGGCCTGGAAGTGCAGCAGGTCGGAAAGGTCGACGTTCATGCAGAAGGCGCCGATGACGCGGCCGTCGGCCCTGCGCAGGAACGAGGTGGAGGACTTGAGGGATTTGCCGCCCGGCGTGGACGAGGGATAGCCCACGAGGTCCGCCACGGCATCGCCCTGCTGGCGCCAGGCCTTGACCACGATGTTGGTGATGGGCGCGCCCAGCTTGCGCCCGGTGAGGCTGCCTTCCAGATGGACGAGGGAGTGGTCGAGGTCGCGGAAATCATGGATGGCGACCTCGCACAGCGGCCCCAGGGTCCGTTGCAGCATGCGGGCCTGCCGGACGGCATTGGCAAAGATGGCGCGTTCTTCATCGGTGAGTGGCGGCAGGGACCCGGAAGGGGCGGCGGACATGGTCACCTCGTGGTGGGATGCGGGCTGGGCCGCAGGTTGGAGGAAAAAGCGGATCAGGCATCAAGATGCAGGCAGGCGGCCTGTCCTGCCGTCCAGACAAGGGCGCGGCGCGTGATGCCCAGGGCCGCCCAGGCCCTGCCCAGCTCGTCGCCCGGCCCGCGGAAGAACCCCTGGCAGGCGCGCGGCAGGTACAGGGCCCGTGCCCGGGGCAGCCCGCCGGGGACTTCCCCGTCCGCCAGCAGGGCGTCCAGCAGGGCCGCGGCCCGTACTTCGCTGCGGGCCGCCTCCTCCCCCCGCGCCCGCAGCAGGCAGGCGCAGACATGCAGCCACAGGGCCCGGCCCAGCACGCGCCCGCCCAGGTTCCTGTCGGCGGGCCCGGCCAGCAGGGCCGCCTCCATGCCGGGTTCGGGGGCAAGGCCCATGCGGATGACGGGCACCCCGGCACGACGGGCGTCCAGCCAGCCGCGCGCCAGCAGGGAGAGGGTGAGCGGCAGGGGCCAGGGCGTATAGAGGCCCTGCTGCCAGCGGCGGGCCAGTTCCGTGCCCGCCAGCACCAGGCAGGGATAGAAGCGCAGCATGTCCGCCCCCAGGGCCAGGGCGCGGCGCACATCGGCCAAAAAGTCTTCCGGCTCATGGCCCGGCATGCCGGGCAGCAGCTGCACGCCCAGGGCCAGGCCCGCGTCCCGCACCAGACGGCAGGCCCCGGCGGCCTGCCTGCCGCTGTAGTGGCGTTCGGCGGCCTGCAGGGCCGTGTCGGAAAAGCTCTGGATGCCCAGTTCCACCGTGCGGCAGCCGTGGCGGCGCAGGCGCGCCAGCAGGGCCGCATCCAGGCAGTCGGGGCGGGTGGAGCAGCGGAAACGGGTGATGCAGCCGTCACGGCGGAGGCTGTCGGCCATGTCCAGGCAGGCGTCCAGATCGCGGGGGGCCAGGGCCGTGAAGGTGCCGCCGTAAAAGGCCAGCTCCGCCGGCGGCCTGCCCTGTGTCCGCCGGGAGCGCAGACCGGCGGCCGCGCGGGCCAGTATCTCGTCCAGGGGGACGGCCTGCTGGCCCGTCTGGTCATGCTGGGAACAGAAGACGCAGCGGCGGGGACAGCCGAAAAAAGGGATGAAAACGCTGAAGACCGGGACTGTCCTTGCAGGAATCTCCCACAAAAAAGTAAGCGAAACACGAGACATGGCAGAAAGCGAGCAGTAGCAAGGCTTGGCAGGCTTCACGCGGAGACAAAAATCTTGCCGGAAATGCAAGTTAAGTATATCCTACAAAAAAGTTGTGCATATGTGAAGCGTGCCTGTGGCATAAGGATTGGACATGAAGAAAACATTGACCAAAGCTGACATCGTCGAGCGGATCTACGAGAGTACAGACAAAAATCGGGTTGACGTGAAGAATGTGGTCGAAAAACTGCTGGAGATCATGAAGAACGCCATCAAAAAGGACAATGCTCTTCTGATCAGTGGGTTCGGCAAGTTTGAGGCCTACGACAAGGCATCGCGCAAGGGCCGCAATCCGCAGACGGATGAAGCCATCACGCTGCCGCCGCGCAAGGTCGTCGTCTTCCGTCTGTCCCGCAAGTTCAGAGCCGAACTCAATTCCTGAGATCGCGCGGCATTCGGGACGATCCAACGTATCAGTCTCCTCGTTCTCTCCCGGGGTGGCCGTCTTGAGATGTGCCGCGCCGGGAGATTTGTTTTATGCTGTTCCCTTCCTTCCCCTTCCTGTTCCTCTTCCTGCCCGTCCTCGTCTGGCTCTGGAAACTGGCTGCCGGAGAAGACAAAAGCAGGCTGTCCGTGCTCCTGCTGGGGGCCTCGCTGCTCTTTGGGGCCTGTCAGGGCCTGGAGGCCCTGCTGCTCCTGCTGGGCCTGAGCGCGGTCAACTATCTGTTCGGCCTGCTGCTGGCCGATGAGGGGCACCGCCGTCGCCGTCTGGGCCGTCGTGGCCTGCTGCTCCTGGCCGTGCTGCTCAATGTGCTGGTCTGGAGCCGTTTCCGCCACCTGCCGGCCCTGTCGGCCTGGCTGGCCCAGTGGCAGGACGTCCTGCCCGTCCTGGCGCCCGCGGCCATGCCCGCGGGCTTCTCCTTTGCCGTGCTCATCCAGCTGGCCTGGCTGCTGGGCGTCTACCAGCGCCGCATCCGGCCCGGGGGCATCGTGCGGCAGGCCCTGTTCACCACCTGTTTCCCCTATGCCCTGTCCGGCCCGCTGGTCCGCTACGAGGAGACGGGCCCGCAGTTCGATGCCCTGGACATGCCGCGGGCCGACGATCTGGCGCGGGGCCTGGGCCTGCTGGTGCTGGGCCTGGCCAAGAAGGTGCTGCTGGCCGACAGCCTGGCCCCGGCGGCGGACGCCGTGTTCCATGCCGCCGCCCAGGGCCTGCCCCTGAGCACGGCCGAGGCCTGGCTGGGGGCCCTGAGCTATACTTTCCAGATCTATTTCGATTTTTCCGGCTATACGGACATGGCCGTGGGGGCCGCCCTCATGCTGGGCCTGCGCCTGCCGGAGAATTTTGCCGCGCCCTACAGGGCCACGGGCATCGTGGACTTCTGGCGGCGCTGGCACATGACCCTGGGCCGCTGGCTGCATGACTGCCTGTACCTGCCCCTGGGCGGCAGCCGTCACGGCCGGGTGCGGCAGTACGCCAACCTGCTGCTGACCATGCTGGTCTGCGGCGTCTGGCACGGGGCCGGGCTGACCTTCCTCCTCTGGGGGGCCCTGCACGGCCTGCTCCTGCTGGTCAACCACGCCTTCCGGCACCTGCTGCGCGGCAGCCTGGCCGAACGCGTGCTGGCCCTGCCGCCCCTGCGGGCCCTGTGCGTGCTGGTGACCTTCCTGTGCCTGACCGCGGCCTGGGTGCTGTTCCGCGCCGGGGACACGGGCACGGCCCTGCATGTCTGGCAGAGCATGTTCCTCTGGAGCGACGGCCACCCCCTGCCCCTGCAACAGGGGCTGGAGGCCCTGCTGCCCGGCGGTCTGCTGGAGCCCCGGCTGCTGCTGCCGCTGCTGGCCGTCTGCGCCGTCATCGTCTGGGCCCTGCCCTGCAGCCAGCATGTGATGCTGGGCCGCGCCGACGGCAGCCGCCCCCGGCTGCACTGGCAGCCCACCCTGCCCTGGGCCGTGGCCCTGGCCCTGCCGGCGCTGGCCTCCCTGCTGCTGATGCAGGGCCATGCCTTCCTTTCTTTCCGCTTTTGACGGAGGCCCCCATGTCCGAGACAGTGCATCCGGCCCCTGACGGCTGGCTGAAACGTTTCTTCCTTTCCCTGGTGATCCTGGCCCTGCTGGCGGGGCTGCTGCTGGTCCCCTGGGCCGTCTGCTGGCTGACGGCCAGCGGCGAGCTGGATCAGGACGAGGTCGTGGCCCGGCAGGCGCAGGGGGAATTCGTCCTGTTCGGGCCGGGCCTGCCGCAGGACATCATGGCCTACAAGCTGGCCCTGTATGCGGCCGTGAGGCCGGAAGTGGTGGTGCTGGGCTCGTCGCGGGCGGGGAACGTGCGCGCAGCCTTTTTCGAGCGCCCCTTCGTGAACATGGCCGGGGCCGCCACGGATCTGGAGAGCCTGCGCCTGCTGGTGGACAGGATGCTGGCCGTCCACAGGCCCAAGGTCGTGCTGCTGGGCCTGGACTTCTGGTGGCTGACGGAAGGTTCCCCGGCCGGGCGTCCCGGGCAGGCCGTGCGGCCCTCCCTGCTGGATGCGTCCACCCTGCGGGCCCCCTGGCTCTGGCTGGCGCAGGGGCGCATCGCCCCGGCGGACATGCCGGCCCCCCTGCAAGGCCGTCTGCGTGCCGACCGTTACGGGCTGGAGGCACAGCTCCGTGATACGGGGTACGGGCCGGACGGCTCGCTCTATGAGGGCGCGGTGCTGGATGGCCGCCTGCCTGCGCCGGACCATGCCTTTGCCCGCACGCTGCGCGGGCTGGCAAGCGGCAGCGGCATCTGGGCCGGGAGCCTTGCGCCGGACAGGGCGCGTCTGGAGGCCTTTGCCGAGATCTGCTGCCGCCTGCGGTCGCGCGGCATCCGCACCATCGTCTTCCTGCCGCCCCTGGCCACGCCCGTGCTGGGGGCCCTTGCCGAAAGGAACGGCGGCGATGCCGGATGGCTGTCCGCCCTGCGGCAGGGCCTGCTGGACTGCGGCGTGGAGAGCATGGATTTTTCGGATCCCCGTGTCTACGGCTCCGGCGATTGCGAGATGATGGACGGCCTGCACGGCGGGGACGTCATCGGCGCCAGCCTGGTGCGCGACATGGGCGACCGGCAGCCCTGGCTGCGGGATACGCTGCATCGGGAGTATCTGAGCCATGTGCTGCGCGACCGGCGCGGTCTGGCAGCCGTGCCTGACGAACGCCTGACAGCCCTGCCCGAAGCGGATTTCCTGGGCCTGCACTGCGCCAAGAAACGTCGCGGCGAGGCAACGCCCCGCTTTTAGGGCCGCAGGAGGACAGACAGGAGACATACGGAGGAAGAGCCGAATGGCCGCGCCGTACTGCTCCGCCCTGTCACTGGGCGCAAGGTCCGGGGGACGGCGGGGGCGCTTGGGGCCGTATGCCATGCGGCCCTTTGTTCGTATCTTCCTGTATCGCAACGGCAAAAGCCGCGCTGGCATGGCGCGGCTTTTACCGTTTTCGTAGTCAGGAATGACAGGGGACGTTGTCCGTCCCGGCGCCGCTCATGCCGTTCGACCGCATGCCGGCTGTTTTCCCCATGCCGCCGGGGGACGTGACGGGCGGGCACAGGCCAGGGGGTCATGATGCCCGTCATGGCCCCCTGTAAAAGTTTTGGGAAGGGAGCGGGGGAGCGCGAGGGGGAGGGGGAAACCGTTTTTCAAAACGGTTTCCCCCTCCCCCTCGCATAGATATGCTTAACTGCCTGTCGCCCGGTCCGATCAGTAACGCTCGGGCATGTAGTGGGGCGGCAGATCGTTGACCGGGGCACCGTTGCCGGTCTGCCCCAGCTGGTCGCGCAGGTTGCGGGCCAGCTCCATGGTCTCGGCCAGGCGGTGTTCCAGCATGTCGATCTGCTGTTGCTGGGCCGTCAGGGCCTCGTTGAGTTCGCGCAGGCGTTCTTCCTGAAAATAGGCCAGTTCTTCCAGCCGGATGATGCGTTCTTCCTGATCCATGAGCTCTCCTCGGCGTCCCGCGCCTGTGGCCGGGCCGATGCCCCTGCGTGCGGCGC
Organism: Desulfovibrio piger; assembly: GCF_900116045.1. NCBI lineage: Bacteria > Pseudomonadati > Thermodesulfobacteriota > Desulfovibrionia > Desulfovibrionales > Desulfovibrionaceae > Desulfovibrio > Desulfovibrio piger. The sequence continues at coordinate 1,729,205 of NZ_LT630450.1, read as the reverse complement.
ACGCCCGCGGCGGCGGGGCCGTGGCGCGACATGCGTCCATCCGTATGTTTCCGGGCGATACCCTTGCGGGTACCGCCCGTTTTATCATTCTTCGTCGTCGTTCAGCGCCGGGCCGTCAAAGCCCCTGTCCCGACGGCGGGAGCCGAAGGCGGGCTTGCCGTCCCTGCGGAACGTGTTCTTGCGGAAGGGCTTGTCGGCATCCTGCCGGAAGCCGGGCTTGCGGAAACCGTCGCGGTCGTGACGGCGGACATCGCGGCGGGGCGCGCCGCCCTGCCCGTCATCGAAGCGGGGGAAAGGCGCACGGCGTTCCCGTTCGCCCTGTCCTTCGCTGCCGTCGTGATGGTCGAAGCGCCGGGGACGGAAACCGTCCTTGCGGAAAGACCGTCCCTCGTCATCGCGACGCGGGCGGAAGGGACGCTGCCCCTCTTCCCCATCGCGGCTCATGAAACGGTCGCCACGGGGACGGAAGGGACGTTCGCCCTGACCATCCCTGCGGAAGGAGGGGCGGGCCTGCGGGGCCTCGTCACCGTCACGGGCGGCGTCGGGGAAGGGGCGGGGACGGAAGGGCCTGTCCGCATCCTGCCGGAAGGCGGGCTTGCGGAAACCGTCGCGGTCGGGACGGCGGACATCGCGGCGGGGGGCCTCGTCCCGCTCGTCATCGAAGCGGGAGAAGGGACGGGAGCGCCTCCAGGCCTCCTGCCCATCGCTGCCGTCGCGATGGTCGAAGCGCCGGGGACGGAAGCCGTCCTTGTGGAAAGGCCGTTCTTCGTCATCGCGGCGCGGCCGGAAGGGACGCTGCCCTTCTCCTCCCTCGCGGTCCACGAAACGGTCGGCACGGGGACGGAAGGGGCGTTCGTCCTGCCCGTCCCTGCGGAAGGAGGGGCGGGCCTGCGGGGCCTCGTCAGCGTCACGGGCGGCACCGGGGAAGGGACGCGGGCGGAAGGGCCTGTCCGCATCCTGCCGGAAGCCGGGCTTGCGGAAACCGTCGCGGTCGGGGCGGCGGACATCGCGACGGGGGGCCTCGTCCCGCTCGTCATCGAAGCGGGGGAAGGGACGGGAGCGCTTCCAGGCCTCCTGCCCATCGCTGCCGTCGCGATGGTCAAAGCGCCGGGGACGGAAGCCGTCCTTGTGGAAAGGCCGTTCTTCGTCATCGCGGCGCGGCCGGAAGGGACGCTGCCCTTCTTCTCCCTCGCGGTCCACGAAACGGTCGGCACGGGGACGGAAGGGGCGTTCGTCCTGCCCGTCCCTGCGGAAGGACGGGCGGGCCTGCGGGGCCTCGTCAGCGTCACGGGCGGCTTCGGGGAAGGGGCGGGGACGGAAGGGTTTGTCGGCATCCTGCCGGAAGGCGGGCCTGCGGAAACCGTCGCGGTCGGGACGGCGGACATCGCGGCGGGGGGCTTCGTCCCGCTCGTCATCGAAGTGGGGGAAGGGCGGCGTGCGGTCTTCCCGGAAGGCGCGGCGTCCCTCGTGCCGGGGGGCCAGGCCGTCAGCGCCGCGGCGCTCGTCGCGCCAGCGCTCGGTGGTGTTTTCCCGGCGGGGCTCGCGGCGGTGGCCTTCGCCCGCATCCTCAGCATCGGCATGGCCGCCGCGTTCGGGCATGCGGCCGAAATCGGGCATCAGGATGCGGTGCTGGCGCAGGCGGTCGGCATCGCTGCGGGCCACATAGATCTCTTCCCCGTCCTCGTTGCGGCCGCAGTAATACATGGCCGTGGCGATGCTGCCCGGCGTGGGGATGAAACACTGGGTCTGCTGCGGGCTCCAGTGGCGCTGTTGCAGCCAGCGGGCCAGCTCGTGCATGTCCTCGTCCGTACAGCCGGGGAAGGCGCTCATCATGTAGGGCACCACATACTGCTCGCGTCCGGCCCGACGGCTCTGCTCCATGAAGCTCTGGAGGAAGGCCTCGAAGACTTCCATGCCCGGCTTGCGCATCAGGTCCAGCACGCGGGCGGCGCAGTGCTCCGGGGCCACCTTGAGCTGGCCGCCGGTGAATTCGCCGGTATAGGCCGCCAGGGCCTCAGGATCGTTGAGGGCCAGGTCGGCGCGCACGCCGCTGGCCACGCGCACCTGCCGCACGCCGGGCAGGGCCGCCACCTCGCGCAGCAGGCCCACATGCTGCATCTGCGGAGTGATGAAGGACTTGCAGACCGTGGGGTAACAGCAGCTGCTGCGGCGGCAGCGGGACGAAGGCCGCGCGCCGGGCTCCGCCCTGGCGGCCGTGGCGTCATCCAGGGCGCAGTGGGCCTGCCACATGTTGGCAGTGGGGCCGCCCACGTCGGAGATGGCCACCTGGCCGCGACGGGACTGGGCCACCAGCGTGCGGGCCTCGGCCAGGATGGACTCCTGGCTGCGGGAGCTGATGCGGCGCCCCTGGTGCAGGGCCAGCGAGCAGAAGGAACAGCCGCCGCCGCAGCCGCGATGGCTGGTGATGCTGGTGCGCAGCATCTCGTCGGCAGGGATGGGCTCGCGGTAGCGGGGATGGGCCGCGCGGGCGTAGGGCAGCGCGTAGATTTGGTCCATCTCTTCCGTGGTCAGGGGCCGGGCCGGGGGCGCCAGCACCAGGGCGCGGTCGCCCACCATCTGCTGGGCCCAGGCGTTCTGGCGGTGCACCTGCTGCTCCAGCATCTGGGTCAGGCGCAGCAGCTCCGTGGCCTCGGCCTGCACGGCCTCGTGGGAGGGCAGCTGCATGCGCGGCAGGTCGAGCCATTCTTCGGGCAGGTCCACGGGGACGTTGTGCTCGTCCACTTTGGCCAGCCAGGCCGTGCCGTCGATGCCGTGCAGGCTCTTGCCTTCGGCCAGACGGCGGGCGCATTCCAGCATGGCCAGCTCGCCCATGCCGTAGATGAGCAGGTCGGCCTTGGCGTCCAGCAGGATGGAGCGGCGCAGGCTGTCGGTCCAGAAATCGTAATGGGTGGTGCGGCGCAGCGAGGCCTCGATGCCGCCCAGGATCACCGGCAGGCCGGGGAAGGCCTGACGGGCCAGGTTGGCATAGACCAGACAGGCGCGGTTGGGACGCGCGCCGGCCTTGCCGCCGGGGGTGTAGGCATCATCGTGGCGCTTTTTGCGGAAGGCCGTGTAGTGGGCCAGCATGGAGTCCAGCGCGCCCGCGCTGACGCCCGCGAAAAGCCGGGGACGGCCCATGACCAGCAGGTCGTCGGGCGACTGCCAGCGGGGCTGGGCCACGATGCCCACGCGGAAACCGTGGGCCACCAGCCAGCGGCCCAGCAGCACGGGCCCGAAGGCCGGGTGGTCCACATAGGCGTCGCCGTTGACCAGCAGCACGTCCAGTTCCTTCCAGCCCAGGGCCTGCATCTCGGCGCGGCTCATGGGCAGGAAGCGGGGCTGGCCGTCCACCCACGGGTCCTGGAACGCCTCGTTGCGGGACCGGGAGCCGGGGCGGGCATCGCGGCGGTCCGCGGGACGCCCGGCACGCGGGAAGTCCCCGGCAGGGCGGCGTCCGTCACGGGGGCGGTCTTCACGGCGGGGACGGCCGTCCCGGAAAGAAGATTCGTTGCGTTCCCCGCGCTGGAAGCGGGGACGGTCGGCAGGCTGCGTGCCGGTGGCCGGACGCGGACGGAAAGGACGGGGCGCGGCGTCGGCGGTGCTGATGTCGGTATCGGCGGGCGCGGGTCGGCGCCGGGGCTTGGGGAAGAAGGGCATGGTTTTCCTTTGGCGGCCTGGGGACGCCACATGGAGGGGATGAAAGGTCAAAAGGGCGGCACCGCGGTGCCGTGGAAGGGGGAGCGCCCGGCAGGGACGCGGGGACGCTCCCCTGACGGTTACTTGGAAGGCGGCGTGACCAGCGGCATGGTCTTGGGCGCGGCCTCGCCGGCCGGGGGCATCTGGGCGCCGGGATGCCCGGCGCGGCCCATGGCGTGGCTCTTGCTGAAGCCCTGCCATTCCTCATGGCTGATGGCGCCGTCCTTGTTCTTGTCGATGGCGGCAAAGGCGCCGTCCTGCATCTGGGGGAAGAACTTCTTGAATTCTTCCTTGCTGACGCTGCCGTTCTTGTCGGCGTCCATCATGGGGAACTTGTCCACAGGGGCCTTGCCTTCACCCATGCCGGGCATGGCCAGGGCGGGAGCGGCGCAGAGCATGGCGGCGCAGAGCAGGCCGCCCAGGATACGTTTGTTCATGGTAACTCCTTGCGTCGGTTCAGGGTGTGGCCGCCCCGGTCGTCCATGACCGGGAGGCCTTCACCAGAGGGAAGAAGGCGGCCTTGCCGCGCTCTTCCCGAAATCTTCCGTCGGGAGACCTCCGGGGCCGCACCGGGAGACCGGCATCAGGGGAAGGCCGGAGCGCCGCCGGGATCATCATCCTGCCGGCCAAAGCGCGTTGGGGGAGGATGGGGACAGAGGGAAGGAGCCCCTTCCCGCGTTGGCAAGGGCTCTCCTTCCCCCGGAAAAACTGTCCGCTAGTCCTGCGGGTGCAGGGTGTAGTGCTCGCCCTCGTCGCGCAGGCGCCGGATGAAGACCTGCAGGTCGTCGGGCTGGCCGGGCTTGTGGTCTTCGGGATAGAGCAGGGCGGACATGTAGAAGATGGAGCCGATGCGCAGCGCATTGCGGGCGCTGGCCGAAAAACGGTGCAGACGGTGCCCGGCCTGATCCTGGAGCGGTTCGGGCAGCCCCTCAAGATAGGTCTCGCCCTCCTCTTCCAGCGAGGCCAGCAGGCGGGCCTTTTCCTGCATGCGGGCCGTATAGGCGGGCGTATCGTCCACGACGTCCCGGGCCGCCTGTTCGGCCTGCATGACGCGGGCGTGCATCTTTTCCAGCCAGGCCACCAGACGGGCCAGTTGCGGCGACATTTCCATGACGAGCCTCCTTGCGGGACGGCCGGGGAGCGGCCGTCACAGAGCAAAAAGGCCCGGCGCAGGGGCCGGGCCTCCATGACGGGTTTAATCCCAGTGACGCTTGTCCTCGATGGGACGGATCTGCGGGGGCAGGCTGCCCGGCGCCAGGATCTTGAGCTCGGGACGCAGCTTGATCTTTTCGCGGAACTGGTGGAGCAGCTCTTCCTCGCGCTTGAAGCCGCTGGTCTCGATGAACAGGGTCATCTCGTCGATGCCGCCGGGGTTGGTGACTTCGATCTGCCAGCGCTTCACTTCCTCGAAGCGGCTCATGACCTGTTCCACCTGATGCGGGTAGACGAACATGCCCATGATGCGGGCGGTGGTGTCCACGCGGCCCACGATGTTGCCCAGGCGCGGGCTGGTACGGCCGCAGGCGCAGGGGCTGCGGTCGATGTACGACAGGTCGCCCGTGGCCAGGCGGATGAGCGGATAGGTCTTGTTGAAGGCCGTGACCACTATCTCGCCCACTTCGCCGTCCTTCAGCGGGATGCCGGTATCGGGATGGCAGATCTCCACATAGCAGCGGTTGGCGATGTGCAGGCCGGTCTTGTGGAAGCATTCGTAGCCGATGCAGCCCACGTCGGCGGTGCCGTAGCCCTGGCGCATGATGAGGTCGTACTTCTTTTCCATCTGGGAGCGCATCTTTTCGGACAGGCGCTCACCGGTGACGAAGGCCACCTCGAGGAAGAGGTCCTTGCGCAGGTTCAGGCCCTTTTCCTCGGCCTTCTGGGCCAGGTGCATGAGGAAGCTGGGCGTGCCCACATAGCCGGAGACGCGCAGCTTCTGCATGATGTCCAGCTGGGTGGAGGCATCGGTGGGACCGGCGGGGATGACCGCGCAGCCCAGGTTGCGCAGGGGCTCTTCGAACATCAGGCCGGCCGGGGTCAGCTGATAGTTGAAGGTGTTCTGCACGGCATCACCGGGACGGAAGCCCACGGAATAGAAGGCTTCGGTGTAGCCCCAGTAGTCTTCGCCGCGGTCTTCGGGGTCGAAGATGGGTCCGGGGGAGAGGAAGATGCGCTTCAGGTCCCCGATGTCCTTGGTCAGCAGGCCGCCCAGACGCGGGCCCATGGACTGCAGGAAGATGAGTTCCTTTTTCTTGAGGATGGGGATGTGCTTGATATCGGACAGGGTCTTGAACTTCTCCACGTTGAACTGCGCACGGTCGAAGCGTTTCTTGACGTCTTCGGAGTAGCGGTAGGCGTAGGAGAGCAGGTCCTTGAGCTGGATCAGGCAATATTGACGGCGTTCGCTTTCGTCGAGCACTTCACGGCGGCTGTAGATGCCTTCGGTACGGTCTTTACGAGTCATACGGCCTCGCCTTGTAGAATTTTATTTGGGACAGTTGTTTACGCAACCTGAACCACATTTGCAAGCACTATTTTATTTTTACAATTATATCAAAGTGTTATTTGTAATTTTTAAGCGTATCCGCCTTTGCCGCACCGGCGGGGCGCGCCGCATCTTCCAGGCCCGCGGCCGTGAGCCCGTGGAGCACGAGGGCCCCGGGATCGCGGCGGCAGTACTGGTGCAGGGGGCTCTCGCCGCTGTCGAACAGGGCGAAGATGCGGTCAAGGCGCCGCTGGTCCTGCAGGGGGACCTCCAGACCGGCCCGCCCCAGGGCATGGCCCGCAAGCCAGAGGGAAAGGGCCAGCTGCTGCTCGTTGCCCGTGATGGGCCGTGCGGCCGGGGCGTACCAGGCGGCGCAGCTCACGGCGGGCAGCATCCTGCCCCTGTCGGGATGCCGGCGGCGCCAGGCCAGGATGACGTCGGCCAGCTTGTCCCCGCGATGGGTGGGGCACCAGGCTTCCAGATGATCCAGCAGGGCGTCGGTCCCCGCCTTGCCGAGGCGCACCTGCTGCGTGCGGGCGGCGGCCCAGCCGTCCAGCATCAGTACGGGCGTGAGGGCGTTCTCGCTGCTGTCCAGATAGGTGGCGCATGTCCAGGGCGCGGCCACGGGCGTGTGGCCGGCGTTGTCGGGGAGGCTGCGGGGAGCGCAGGCCGCAAGGCAGCACAGCAGCAGGACGAGGCAGGGGAGCAGGCGGGTCATGGTCTCTCCTCGGTGGGGGGAGCAGCGGCCCGGCGCCGGCGGCGCTGCTCCAGGATGCGTTCCTTGAGACTGTCGTAAACAGGCGCCGAATGCAAGGCATTGGCCGTGAAGGCCGCGGCGAAGGCGGCCAGCAGCACGGCCGGGGCCAGATGGAAGCCGCCGCACATCTCCATGACCAGGGCGGCCCCGGTGAGGGGCGTGCGCACCGAGGCGGAGAACAGGCCCGCCATGCCCAGCACCAGCAGGGTGGCCGTCTGTTCCGGGGCCACCAGCCCGGCATCGCGCAGGGGCGCGGCCAGCAGGGCGCCGGCCATGCTGCCCGCCAGCAGGATGGGCATGAGGATGCCGCCGGAAACGCCCGAGGCGAAACTCACGCAGGAAAAGGCGATCTTGCCCGCCAGCAGCAGGGCCAGCATGAGGACGGGCAGGCGCAGATGCTCCAGCTGCAGGGCGGTGAGGCCGACATTGCCCATGATCTCCGGCCAGAGGAAGAGCAGCACGCCGCAGCAGGCGAAGGGGAAGACGATGCGCACGGGGCCGGGCAGCCAACGGGCCCTGTCCTGCCAGCGCAGCAGGCGGATCATGCCCGCATTGTACACGGCCCCCAGCAGGCCGCAGGCCATGCCGACCGGCAGGGGCAGCCAGTACTGGCTCCAGTGCAGGCCGGGCAGCCGGGCGAAGGGGAAGACCAGGCCGAAGCCCAGCACCACGTCCACCATGAACCAGGCCGACAGGGCCGAGAGGCTGGTGAAGAGCAGCATGGGCAGGGTGAGCGGGGTCCTCATCTCCTCGAAGGCGAAGAACATGCCGGCCACGGGCGCGCCGAAGGCGGCGGTCATGCCTGCCACGCCGCCGCCCACCAGATAGCGGGGCCGGTTGGCGCGGCAGCGGTCGTGCCACATGTAGCCCACGCCCGCGCCCACGGTGGCGCCCATCATGATGCAGGGGCCCTCGCGCCCCACGGACAGACCGGCGCTGAGCGCGGCCAGGGTGGCCACGAACTTGCACCAGAGCACCCGTGCCCAGCGCATGGGCGGCAGCTTTCCGGCCGCGATGAGCTCCACCTGCGGGATGCCGCTGCCGCCGATGAGGGGCTCATGGCGCAGGAGCAGCCCGGCCGTCAGGGCCATGAGCAGCAGCCCGGCGGCCAGCAGGGCCAGCGCGGCCGGTGCTAGGGGATCCTGTCCGGCCACATGGGCGCGGATGGCCGTGTTGATGATGGTATAGAGCCAGCGGAACAGACCGATGACCCCGCCGGAGACGAGGCCCGTGAGCAGGGCCTGGGCCATGAGCGTCCAGGCGCCCTGACTGCGCAGGGCCGCGGATTCCAGGATGAAGGGGGGCAGGGAAGGGCGGAAGGCCATGAGGATCCTGTGGGGATGAGGGAGAGGACAGGCGGCACGGGATGTGCCTGCAACAGCCTGAAAAAAATGGGGATAATACCTGTCCTGACAGGGACAGTATGGAGGCTGGGCAAAAAAAATTCAAGTTTCTGGCAAAAAACGGAAAAAAGTGCTTGCCAACCCTCGGGGAAATCTGTACAAGCATCTTCGTTGTGACGAACAACACCACCTCACGCCGAGGTAGCTCAGTTGGTAGAGCAGGGGACTGAAAATCCCCGTGTCGGCAGTTCAATTCTGTCCCTCGGCACCAGGGAATCCAAAGGCTTGCAGCGAAAGCTGCAAGCCTTTTTTCGTTACGGGCTTTTGCCGGACGAGCCTCTGCGGGCAGCCGGCCGGCTGCTCCTTCCATGGGGCGGGCCTTCCCGCTCTTTCCTTCTTTTTTTTTCTTCTTCTTTCCTTGCTCTTTTGGTCCTTGCCCGGCGCGGCGGGGCCACCAGGTGGCGGCAGTCCTTCCGGCAGCGCACAGCGTGCCGCATGTCTGGAGAATGGGGCCCATCCCTTTGCGCCGTTGCCGCGTGCCCCCTGTGGCGGGCTCCCTGTAAGGGGCAAAAGCGGGAAGGAAACGTCCGCCTCCTTCCCGCTCCCTGTGCAGGTGTCTTTGTCGTGATCCGGCCCGCAGGGGGCCGAGACGTCAGGCAAGGGGCATGTCTTCCCCGCCAAAGACGCGCACGTCCCCTTCTTCCCGCCATCGGCGCAGCAGGTCGCGCACCGCGCCCGGGCCGTAGACCACATGCAGGCGCATGTCCATGCCCCGGCTGCGGGCGGCCTGCCGCAAGGGGGCGAAGGCGGCTTCCGCTTCCTCCGCGCTCTGGCGGCGCACATAGGCCGTGAATTCCGCCATGGCCCCGGCGGGCGCCAGCTGGTCCACCTCGCCGTAATGGCCGAGGTCGATGCCGGCATCATAGACGGCACGGATGGTGGCCTCTCCGGCGCAGGCGGCCAGCGGGGCGGCCGTGTCGCGCAGGGGGCAGGCGGCGGAGGCCAGACAGCAGATCATGCCAGCACCTTGGCCAGCAGGATGAGCAGGATGCCGCAGGCGATGACGATGATGTCCTGTTGTCTGCTCTTGGAGATCTTGTTCCACATGATGTCCTCCCGGGGGTCGGGCGTGTTCCAGCCGCGACAGGTTGCAAAGGGTCGTTACGGAACGTGGGGGATGGGCAGATGTCCCCCGTGCGGGGATGGTGCCATCCCCGGGCACGGTGCGCCGGGGGCATCCCTCCCCCGGCGGCGGGGCCCTCTACTGCAGGAAGCAGAGGACCACCAGCAGGGCCAGGCCGGCCTTGACCGAGGCCACACAGAAGCCGATGAGCGCGCCGGAAAGGCCCGCGGCCTTGATGTCGCTGAGGTGGGTGGTGAGGCCGATGCTGGAGAAGCCCAGCAGGAAGCACCAGTTCATGAAATTGCTGGCCATTTTGGCTTCTTCCTTGCTCATGAAGCCGAAGGTGTTCAGCAGGACCACGGCCAGGAAGCCCAGCACGAAGACCGGGAACTTGTCGAGGATGATGCGCATCTTGCTGGTGTTGGCCAGCTGGGAATGCACCCTGGCATCCTCGGCGGCCACCATGATGGCCAGCATCAGCACCACCAGGGGCAGACAGATGACCCGGCCGATATTGTACACACCGGCCACGACGCCCGCGTCATTGCTGAAGGCGAAGCCCGCCGCCAGCACCTGGGCCGAGTTGACGATGCCCACACCGGCGAAGGCCCCGAACTGGTTGGGGCTGAGGTCGAGCCAGTGGCCGATGAAGGGGAAGACGAAAAGGGCCAGCAGGCCGAACATGAGCACCACGGCGATGGTGTAGGCGATATCCTCGTTCTTGGCCCTGACGGCCGGGGCGATGGCCACACAGGCCGAGACGCCGCAGATGGACAGGCCGGCGGCCAGGCAGGCCCCCAGCGAAGGCGACATGCTGAGGCGGCGGGAGAGCCACATCAGGATGATGGCCGAGGTGAACAGGAAGACGGAAATGATGATGATGGCTTCCGAGCCGGTCTTGATGAGCCCGGCGAAGGAATATTTGCAGCCCATGACCACGATGCCGGTCTTGGTCAGGGTGGTGGAAAAGCGCAGGCCGTCCCGGAAGACGGCGGGCACGCCGACGGTATTGCAGATGAGCATGCCCAGGATGATGGCCACGATGAAGTCGCTCAGGTTGAGGGACTTCATGAAGGGATGCAGGGCGATGAGGCGCGGTGTTATGAACCACGAAAAAACGGCGACGCCTGTCAGCAGAAGGATACCGGGCAGGGCGGAAAGACTTTTCCGGGCAAAGGACGCTTCGTGGTGTTCACAGCTGGCCATGATTCTCCCCTCATTGTTTTGTTACATGCTTTTACAAATCGCAACATACTCCTGTTGAAGGAAAGATAACATGGAATACCTGTTTTGTATGCAGAAAAAATAAAAAACTATAATTCACAACAGGGAATTATATGCTTTTATTTTATAGTAAATGAAGTAAATATGTATTCAAAAACATGTGCATTTTTTCATAAATAACGTATTCATTGAAGATCTCTTTTTATAACAAGAACACTGTCCATGCATGTCGCGCATACATGACAGTCATGGCAGGCCACAACAGGGAAGAACGCCGGGGAAAAGGCCGCCGCACGGGCACGGCAGACCGTTGCTGCAATGGGGCGGGGAGCACGGCATCATGGCAGCGCCAGCCCGCATGTTTGAAAATATTTTTTGGGATCCGGGGGCGGACGCACCATGCGCCGACAGCGCACGGAAGGGCCCCTGACGGGAGCTCAAAAAAAATAAATCAATATATTTTAATGTGTTAAAAAGAAAGTGCTGGCCCACCAGCCGCTAACGGCCACCGTATGCGGACATCATGCTGTCCCGGCGGGCACAACCTTCTCAGCGCAGCGGCGCGGCCGGCGCCGGGCTGTCCGGCAGCCAGGGAGGCCGCCGATCGCAGGGTCTGGCCTCTTCTTCCGCCAGCTGCTGGCAGTCGTGGCAGCGGCAGGCCCCGGGCACGGCCAGCAGGCGGGACAGGGGGATCTCTTCACCGCAGTCCATGCACAGGCGGCGGCCGCTGCAGCGCAGGTCGCCCAGCAGGCCTTCCAGGGCGCGGATGCGCGCCGCGCACAGGCCGGCATGGCTCCGGGCCAGCAGCTCCGCCATCTCGTCACGGGCGTTGTCCGCCTCGTCGCCGTGGCCGTGGGGCTGGGCGAATCCGGCGCACAGGCAGGCCAGGTGCCGCCGTTCCTGTTCCAGTTTGCGTTGCAGGGAATGCTGGGCGTCGTCCATAAGACCTCCGGGAACATCATTTCCCGGCAGGATACCCCGGCCCGCGCCCCGGAGCATGGCGAAGCGGTGACGGCCGGCGTTCGCTCCTGTGAAAAAAAAGCCCCGCGTCATGCGGGGCCCCTGACATGCGGCGACGTGCGGCGGGTTTCAGCGGCGGAAGCTGCTGACCACCTCCACGGGGATCTCCTGCCGGAAGACCTTGCGCACCAGCTTGGCGCTGCCGCGCACCAGATCCAGCTCGATGGGGCATTCCTCGGGGGCGCGCAGCGAGAGCTGCAGGCCGCCTTCCTTGCGGGCCTCGAAACGGACGGTGCGCACGATCTGGCGATGGCTCTTGTCCATGCGCTCGGCCAGCAGCAGAAAGAGGGAGAGCAGGCGGATCTCCTCGCGGGTCTCCTGGTCGAATTCCATGAAGAGCGGCACCTTTTTGGAGGGGCGCTTGCGGTGGAAGTAGGTCAGGGCGGCCATGATGTCCACTTCGCGGCGGGTGAAGCCCAGCAGCTCGGTGTTGCGGATCAGGTAGTGGCTGTGGGCATTGTGGCGCGAGAAGGAGATGAAGATGCCGATGTCGTGCAGCAGGGCCGCATAGTGCAGCAGCTCGCGGGCCAGGTCGCCGGAGGCGTGCAGGCCCATGACCTTGGCGCTGTCGAACAGGTCCAGGGCCAGGCGCGAGACATGGCGGGAGTGGCGTTCCTCAAAGCGGCAGCGCCGCGCCAGGTGGAGCACGCTCTCCTTGCGTACGGGATGGAAGCTGCCGTCGGCATGGGGCATGCGGGTGGACAGATAATCCACCAGGATGCCGTTCTGCAGGTTGCGGTTGCTGATGCGCACGCTGTCGAAGCCCTGATCCTCCATGATGGTCTGGAGGATGGCGGCACCGGCCACGATGACGTCGGCACGGTTGGGATTGATGCCGGGCACGCTGCGGCGTTCCTTGAGGGTGCGGCCGCACAGTTCTTTGACGGCCCGGCGCAGGCCGCCGTAGCTGAGCACGTCGCGGGATTCCTGCGGGGCCCGGCCCGTGCGGGCGGCGTCCTCGGCATCCAGGGCGGCGGCGATCTCGGCCAGGTTCTGGGCCGTGCCGGAGCTGGCCACGGCCTCCTCGATGACGAAGTCCGCTATGCGCTGGAACGAGCGCAGGGCATTGTTGCGGATATAGGTCTGCAGGGCGGCGTAGCGCTTGGCGGAGATGGTGCCGGAGTCCTTGTCGAAAAAGAGGTTGGACAGGCGCACGCAGCCCATCTTGAGGGAGTCGAGGTTGCGGTATTCCTCGGAATTGCCCACCACCAGCTCGGTGCTGCCGCCGCCGATGTCGATGAACAGGCGCAGGCTCTCGGTATGGGCCAGGCCGCTGGAGACGCCCAGATAGATGAGGCGGGCCTCTTCGCGGCCGGAGACCACGCGGAAGTCGATGCCGGTCTTTTCCCTGACACGGCGCATGAAGTCCGGGCCGTTGACCGCGTCGCGCACGGCGGCCGTGGCGATGGCGATGACCTCCGAGGCGGCGTAGACGGCGCACATCTCGGCCATGCCGCGCAGGACGTTGATGGTCCGGGCCATGCTCTCTTCACGCAGGTGCCCCGTCTCGAAGGCGCCTTCGCCCAGGCGCACCATGTTCTTGACCTGGTTGAGGACCGTATGCGAGCCGTCGGGCAGGACGCGCACCAGCATCAGGCGCAGCGAGTTGCTGCCCAGGTCGATGATGCCGATGACGCGTTCCCCCTCCGGCCCTTCGTGGTCCGGCACTACAGGATGGGACATACGCACTCCAGCTCCACGCCAAAGATGTGCATGAACAGATCGCCCTTGACCAGCAGGCGGTCCTGCTCGGGGGCGCAGTCCCGGGCGCCGCTCAGGGTCAGCACCACCTTGCCGGGCTGCAGGTCGACGGCCACGTCGTGCACGGCCTCCATGTGGCGGTAGTCCAGGGCGTCGGCCATGCGGATGAGGGCCGCGGCCTTGTTCAGGGCCTCGCGGTCCTTCTTGCCCAGGGCGGCGAAACGGCGGTGGCGCAGGGCGGGCCAGGCCTTGCGGTGATAACGGACGAGCTGGGCCACCAGGGAGCGGTCTTCGGGCAGCAGGGCCAGGCTGGTGTCCTGCTCCACGATGCGCATGCCCTTCTTGTGATGGCCCTTGCGCCCGGAAGCGAAGCCGATGTCATGCAGGCAGCAGGCGATGCGCAGGCGGTAGAGCCAGCGGCCGTCCAGACCGTGCAGGGGCTGGAGCTGGTCGAAAAGCTGTTCCGCCAGGTGGGCCACATGCTGGCCGTGGCGGCGGGTGGCCTCCAGCTCGGGGCTGCCCGGCAGCAGATGCTCCAGCAGGGCCTCGCAGGGCAGGGGCGCCCAGTCGCGGGCGGCATCGGCCGTTTCGGGCCCGGCCACCTTGACGCGCTTCTTGCCCGTCCTGGCCTTCTTTTCTTCCTTGTCCTTTTTCCTGGCTTTCTTTTGGGGGGCGGCTTCCTGCTCCGCTCCGGCGTCCGGCGCCGGAGCTTCCTGCGCCGTCACGGGCGCTTCGGCCGGAGCCTGCGCAGGCTCTTCGGCGGGGGCAGCTTCCTCATTCACCGCTTCTTCAGGGCGGTCTTCCCGCGCTTCGGGGGCGGCGGCCGCGGGTTCCGGCGCCTGTTCCGGGGCGGGCCCTTCCGCGACGGCGGCCGTCACGGCAGGCGCTTCGGCGGCTTGGGGAGCGGGTTGCGGCGCGTCCGTACCGGAGCCGGGCAGGGACGCCCGGAGGCGTTCGTCGCCGTCGTTACGGGGGGTGGTGGCGGCAGCGGCCTGCCCCTGGCGCTGCTGCCGGCTGCGGCTGGTACTGCTGCCGGTCTTGCCGGCGGGGCGTTTTTTGGTAGCCATGATGAAAGCTCCTTGGGATCAGATATCGTCCCTGGTGATATGTTGGGCGATCATGCGTTCCTGCGCGTTGACGGCCGTTTCCTTGCTGGCGGGCTTGAGCCGCGTGTAGGTGGCGTCGGCCTGCAGCTGCCAGGTCTGGACGTTGTCGGCCAGGTGGACTTCGAGGATGTCCTCGCGGATCTTGCGGCGCAGTTCGGGATCGAGGATGGGGGCCAGGACCTCGATGCGGTGGTCGAGGTTGCGCGGCATGAGGTCCGCGCTGCCGATGTACATGATGTCGTCGCCGTTGGCATGGAACCAGTAGATGCGCGAATGCTCCAGGAAGCGGCCCACGATGCTGGTGACCGTGATGTTCTCGCTGATGCCCGGCAGGCCGGGGCGCAGACAGCAGATGCCGCGCACCTGCAGACGCACGCGCACACCGGCCATGGAGGCCCGGTACAGGGCGCGGATGATGCCCGCATCCACCAGCTGGTTGCATTTGAAGATGATCTCGCCGTTGCCGTAGCGCTTGTGCAGTTCGATCTCGCGGCGGATCATCTCCATGAGCGGGCCGCGCATGGCCTGGGGCGAGACCAGCAGCTTGCGGTACAGATCGCGGTCGGCATAGCCGGTCATGACGTTGAACAGGTCGGTGACGTCGGCGCAGATGTCCTCGTTGGAGGTGATGAGGCCCATGTCCGTGTAGATCTTGGCCGTGGAGGCATTGTAGTTGCCCGTGCCGATGTGGACATAGCGCGTGATGTGCCCGGCCTCGCGGCGCACCACCAGGCAGAGCTTGGCATGCACCTTGAGGCCGATGAAGCCGTAGACCACGTTGACGCCTTCCTTTTCCAGCTCTTCGGCCCAGGTGATGTTGCGCTCCTCGTCGAAGCGGGCCTTGAGCTCCACCACGGCCACCACCTGCTTGCCGCGGCGCCGGGCCTCGATGAGGGCGCGCACGATGGGCGAGTCGTTGCCCGCGCGGTACAGGGTCTGCTTGATGGCCAGGACGTTGGGGTCCTCGCTGGAGCGGCGGATGAAGTCCAGCACGGCCTTGAAACTGTCGTAGGGATGGAAGAGCACCACGTCCCGCTTGCGCAGGTGGCCGAACATGTCGCCTTCCTGGAACAGGCGCGAGATGTGCCCCTGGATGCCGGGCGTCTTGAGCTGGGGGCGGTCCACATTATAAAGGGTCATGAACTCGGAAAAGCCCATGGGCCCCTTGATGCGGTAGATCTGGAAGGGCTGCAGGCGCAGGCGCCGCGCCAGGAAGTCCACCAGCTCGCGCGAGGCCTTGTGGGCGATCTCCAGGCGCACCACATCGCCGAAGCGGCGCTGTTCCACCAGGTCGCGCACGGCTTCCAGCAGGTCGTCGGCCTCGTCTTCCTCGATCTCCAGGTCGGTGTTGCGGGTGATGCGGAACAGGGCGGAGCTGACCACCGTATGCCCGGGGAAGAGCAGCTCAAGATACTGGGCCATGAGGTCTTCCAGCAGCAGGATGTCATCACCGCGCACGTTGGGATCGAAGCCCAGGGAGGCGTAGGTCTTGGCCTCCTTGTTGCGCGGGATGAAGATGAAGCGCGAGAGGTTGTTGGGACACTTCAGGCGCACGAAGCGCGTCTCCCTGTCGCGGTTGCGCAGCTGGATGATGAAATTGAGGCAGGTGGTGGAGATGGTGGGGAAGGGGTGCCCGGGGTCGATGGCCTGGGGCGTGAGCACGGGGTAGATCTCGTTGCGGAAGTAGCCGTCCAGGAAACGGCGCTGCTTTTCCGAAAGGTCGGTATAGCGCACGATGCGCACGCCCCTTTCCAGCAGTTGCGGGGCCAGGCTCTTGAGCCAGTGGCTTTGCGCGCGCGAGGTCAGCAGCAGGGTGCGGCGGCGGATCTCGGCCAGCTGCTTGGCCGGCGTGATGCGGTCGGCCGAGCCGTTGGCCGCGCCGTTGCGGTACTGGCGCAGGATGTTGGCCACGCGGACCATGAAGAATTCATCAAGGTTGTTGTAGAAGATGGCAAGGAATTTGAGCTGTTCCAGCAGGGGCTGCTGGGGCGAGAGGGCTTCGTCCAGGACCTTGGCGTTGAAGTCCAGCCAGTTGATTTCCCGGTTGAGGAAAAGGTTGGGGCAGGAAAGGTCCTGCATGTCTTCAGGCGAGCAGGGTTGCTCGGGATATTTGAGGACTATCTGGGAGGTCATGCCGCTCTCCTTGTGGGCGTAGCTGTTCCCGGAATACTGCTGCATGCGTGTGACGATTCTGTGACATTTTCGGACAGGATTGCGAAAGAAAAAGCGAAGAAAAACAGGCGGGCTCCGGGCCGCACCGGAAAGGGCCAGGGCTGGAAAACCGCGCTCCCGTAAGGTGAAGCATCTTTCCGCAACCGGTGTTGAGGTGTTAGCACAGGCCCCTGCGGAGCTCAAGGGGGGCAGGCCCCCGGGGGGAAGGCGGCGGGCCGCTGCGGGCGGCAGGGGCGGGCGCGGGCCCCAAAAAAGGGGAGGCCTTGCGGCCTCCCCGGCATGGGGGCTGGTCTCAGTCCTGCATGCGGAAATCCACGCGGATCTTGAACAGGCGCGTGGCGGGCAGGTTGAGGATGGGGATGCCCGTGCGGGCCGTGATGTCGGCCAGCGTGGCGCGCTCGTCTTCCCGCGAGGGGCTAATGAGCGTGAACCAGATGTTGTAGTTGTGCTCGCGCAGGTAGTTGTGGGTGATGCCGGGACGGGCGTTCACGTCGCGCACGAAGTCCTCCATCCTGTCCTCGGGCACCTTGGCCGCGCAGAGGGTGGAGACGAATCCCAGTTTGCCGGACTGGAAGTTGGCTCCCAGGCGGCGGATGATGCGCCGCTCGCGCAGGCTGCGCACGCGTTCCAGGGCCTCTTCCTCGGGGATGCCCAGCAGCGTGCCCAGGTCGGCATAGGGGCGGGGCGTCAGGGGAAAGGCCGTCTGGATGATGTCCAGCAGGCGGCGGTCGGTCTCGTCCAGGGCTTCCTGCGCGGTGTGGGGACCGCAGTATTCGGGGGCGTCCGTCATGGTGGCTCACTTTGCGCCCGTGGCGCGCTTGGGCTGATAGGTGCACAGGGGCTCTTCGGCCATATGGTTGCCGTTCATGCTCCAGGCGCGGGCACGGCAGCCGCCGCAGACCTTATGGAACTCGCACACGCCGCACTTGCCTTCGTAGCACTTCTGGTCGCGGAACTGGCGGAAGTACGTGCTGTTGCGCCAGATCTCGGGGAAGGGCGTCTCGCGCACGTTGCCGCAGTTCAGTTCCAGATAGCCGCAGGGCTGCACCTGGCCGGTATGGCTGATGAAGCAGAAGCCCGTGCCGCCCAGGCAGCCGCGGGTCATGGCGTCCATGCCGAAGGTCTCGGGCGTGACGGCCACGCCTTCCTCATGGGCGCGCTGGCGCATGATGCGGTAGTAGTGCGGCGCGCAGGTGGCCTTGAGGTGCATGCTGGTGGTCTTGCGGAAGTCGTAGAGCCAGTGCAGCACGTCCTCGTATTCCTCGGCGCTGATGACCTGGTCGGCCAGGCCCGAGGCCCGGCCCATGGGCACCAGCAGGAAGATGTGCCAGGCGGCCGCGCCGATGCGCTCGCACAGCTGGAAGATGTCCTTGAAGCTGTGCAGGTTGTTGCGCGTGACCGTGGTGTTGATCTGGAAGGGCACACCGGCCTGCTTGAGGTATTCGATGCCGCGCATGGAGGCTTCGAAGGCCCCGGGCACGCCGCGGAACTCGTCGTGGCTGGCGGCGTCGGCACCATCGATGGAGATGGAGCAGCGGTTGACGCCGGCTTCCTTGATCTTGCGGGCCAGTTCGGGCGTGATCAGGGTGCCGTTGGGCGAGAAGGCGCAGGTCAGCCCCTTGTTGTGGGCATAGGCCACCAGCTCATAGACATCGGGGCGCATCATGGGATCGCCGCCGGTGAAGATGATGATGGGGTTGCCCACCTGGGGGAAGGTGTCGATGAGGGCCTTGGCCTCTTCGGTGGAGAACTCGCCCGGATAGGGTTCCGGGTGGGCCTCGGCGCGGCAGTGCTTGCAGGCCAGGTTGCAGGAACGGGTCACTTCCCAGGCGATGAGCTTGCAGGCGGGCGTGCCGTCCTCAAGGGTGCGCACCATCTTGTGGCCGGGCGCTCCCCCGGGATGACCGCCGGGACGGGCACCCGCGGCACCGGGATGGCCGCCGGGGTGCCCCCCCATGCCGCCGGGATGGCCCGGCATGTGCTTTGCGTCATGCATCAGCGCACCAGCCTTTGCTTGAGCAGGGTCTCGGTGAAGTAGGTGATGAGCATCTTGGCACCGGCGCGCTTCATGCCCAGCAGGCTTTCCATCATCACGGCTTCTTCGTTGATCCAGCCGTTGAGACCGGCGGCGCGGATCATGCTGTATTCGCCGCTGACCTGATAGGCGCACAGGGGCACGTTCACGGCGTCGCGCACCTGGCGGATGATGTCCATGTAGGGGCCGGCGGGCTTGACGATGAGACAGTCGGCGCCTTCGTCCAGGTCGGCCAGGGCTTCGATGATGGCTTCGCGGGCATTGGCGGGATCCATCTGGTAGCTCTTGCGGTCGCCGCAGGCCGGAGCGGACTCGGCGGCTTCGCGGAAGGGACCGTAGAAGGCCGAGGCGTATTTCACGGCATAGGACATGACGGGCACCATGACCAGGCCGGATTCGTCCAGGGCATGGCGGATGGCGGCCACGCGGCCGTCCATCATGTCGGAGGGGGCCACCATGTCGGCACCGGCGGCGGCATGGCTCACGGCGGTCTTGGCCAGCAGTTCCAGGGTGGGGTCGTTGAGCACCGCGCCGCCGGGGGTCAGGATGCCGCAGTGGCCGTGGCTCATGTATTCGCACAGGCAGACGTCGGTGATGACGTAGAGCGAGGGCCAGCGATGCTTGAGGCGGCGCACGGCTTCCTGTACGATACCGTCCTCGGCATAGGCGCCGCTGGCCTTTTCGTCCTTCTCGGCCGGGATGCCGAAAAGGATCACGGATTGCAGGCCGTCATCCACGGCCTTTTCCACCTGCTTTTCCAGCTCGGCCAGCGACAGCTGGTACTGGCCGGGCATGGCGCCGATCTCCTTGCGGAAGGACTGGTCCTCGGTCTCCACCACAAAGTAGGGCATGATGAGGTCTTCGGCCAGCAGGGGCGGGGTCTCGCGCACCATGCTGCGGATCTCGGGGGTCCAGCGCAAACGTCTGCCGCGATGGAAGGATTGGGACATGGTTCTACCTCGATGCGGCAATGCCGCGGTTGTGTTTGGGGAGGATGGCGGCGGCCCGTCCCCGTCCCGGAGGGGCCGCGGGAAGGACCGGCGCGCGGAAAGGCCTGCGCCCCGATGCCGCCGGGCGACAGGGGACGGGACCTTCCGGTGTGAAGGCCACCATAGCGCAAAACGCCACAGGGGAAAAGCCGCCGGGCAGGGCTGTGATCGCCGGCATGCCGGCCGGCAGCCGGCCTTTGCGATGTTGCTGCAAAAACGCCCCGGCATCCTGGGATGCCGGGGCGTCGTCGTCTCTGGAGAAAGGGGCCTACAGGCCGATCTCTTCGTCAGTGAGGTAGCAGGCGGGGTCCTGGGCCCATTCGTCGCCGTAGTAGGCTTCGGCGCGGGCGCGGAAGTTGCCGCCGCAGATGTTCAGGAAGCGGCACTTGGCGCAGCGGCCGCCCACATGGGCCTTCTTGTCCTTGAGCTTGTGCAGCAGCTCGATGCTGGGGTCGTCCCAGATCTGGGAGAAGGGGCGCTCCAGCACGTTGCCGAAGGTATGGTTGCGCCAGAACTGGTCGGCATGCACCTTGCCGTCCCAGGAGATGCAGCCGATGCCGCGGCCGGAGTTGTTGCCTTCGTTGTACTGCAAAAGCTCGAAGACTTCCTCGGCGCGCTTGGGATCCTCGCGCTTCATGCGCATCCACAGATAGGGGCCGTCGGCGTGGTTGTCCACGGTGAGGATCTCCTTGGGCTTGCCGGCGTCGAACAGGGCGCGGGTCTCGTCCATGATGAGGTCCAGCACCTGACGGGTCTCGGCGTGGTCCAGGTCTTCCTTGATGAGCTCGGAGCCGCGGCCCGAGTACACCAGGTGATAGAAACAGGCGCGGGGCACTTCCAGGTCGGCCAGCAGGCGGAAGATGCCGGGGATCTCGCCCACGTTGCGCTTGTTGATGGTGAAGCGCAGGCCCACCTTCAGGCCTTCGGCCTGGCAGTTGGCCACGCCTTCCAGAGCCTTGCGGAAGGCACCGGGCACGCCGCGGAAGCGGTCGTGCACTTCTTCCATGCCGTCCAGGGAGATGCCCACGTAGGAGAGGCCCACGCCCTTGAGTTCACGGGCCTTTTCCTTGGTGATGAGGGTGCCGTTGGTGGAGATGACGGCGCGCATGCCCCTGGAGGTGGCGTGGCTGGCCAGTTCCACCAGGTCCTTGCGCACCAGGGGCTCGCCGCCCGAGAAGAGCATGACCGGCGCGCCGTAGGCGGCCAGGTCGTCGATCATGGCCTTGGCCTGTTCGGTGCTGATGTCGTCGGCGCCGTCCACGGGCACGGCCTGGGCGTAGCAGTGCACGCACTTCAGGTTGCAGCGCTTGGTCATGTTCCAGACCACCACGGGCTTTTTGTCCTTGGAGAACTGGAGCAGGTGCGAGGGCAGGTTGCCGGACTGGCGGCCGTAACGCAGGGCGTCGGAGGGCTCCACCTGACCGCAATACAGTTTGGAAATACCGATCATCGTACGATCCTTTACAGCGAGTCGCCGTTTGTGCCCCGCCGGGATAGCGGACACGGGGCGGGGGAGTATGGCGCGGGGAAGCCCGGAGGAACGCCCGGCCGGAGTGTCTGGGGACGGGACAGGATCATCCTGCCCTCATGGTGCCTGTCTGCCCGGAAGGCCGGGGGCCTGCCGGAAGCAGAGGGAAAAAGGGTGGCTGCGGGGCCGGAACGGGGAGAGGCGCCGCAGCGGCGGCCCCTCCCCGGCAGTCACGAAGTTAGCCGGCGATCCTGGCGCGCAGCACGCCGAAGGCGGCCTCCACGCCGTCGGCCCTGGTGCCGCCGGCCTGGGCCAGGTCGGGACGGCCGCCGCCGGAGCCGCCGCAGGGCGCGGCCACGTCCTTGATGAGGGCGGGCGCGGTGAAGCGGCCGTGCAGGTCCTTGGAGACGTAGAGCAGCAGGCCCACCTTCTCGCCTTCCACCGTGGCCAGGCAGGCCACGCCGGAGGGGATGCGGGAGCGCACGTCGTCCATGATGTCGCGCAGGGCCTTGACCGGCACGCCGTCCAGCTTGGCGGTGAGCAGCTTCACGCCGTTGACCTTGGTGGCCTTCTGCACCAGGTCGGCGCCGGTGGCCGGGCTGGCGGCCGCCTTTTCGGAAGCCTTGCGCAGCTTCTTCACATCGCTGTGCAGGGCCTGCACGCGTTCGGCCAGCTGGCCGGGCTTGGCCTTGAGCAGGGCCGAGAGGTCGTGCAGCTCGGCACGCTGGGCCACGGCCAGGTCATAGGCGTTCCAGCCGGTGACGGCCTCGATGCGGCGCACGCCGGCGGCCACGCCGCTCTCGGAGACGATGAGGAAGCTGCCCGCCTGGCCGGTGTGGCCCAGGTGGGTGCCGCCGCACAGTTCCACGGATTCGGTATGGGCGTCGTCGCCCATGCTGACCACGCGCACGGTGTCGCCGTATTTTTCGTTGAACAGGGCCATGGCGCCGCTGGCCACGGCCTCGTCATGCTTCATTTCCCTGGTGCAGACGGGGTAGTCGGCCATGATGGCGCGGTTGACCCGGCGTTCCACGGCGGCCAGTTCCTCGGGGGTCAGGGCCGCGATGTGGGAGAAGTCGAAGCGCAGGCGCTGGCTGTTGACCAGCGAACCGGCCTGCTTCACATGGGTGCCCAGCACGGAGCGCAGGGCGGCGTGCAGCAGGTGGGTGCAGCTGTGGTTGCGGGCCGTGGCCATGCGGGCGTCTTCTTCCACGCTCAGGGCCACTTCCTGGTCGATGCGCAGCAGGCCCTGTTCCACTTCGATGGTGTGGACGATGAGGGTGGGCGCGGGCTTCTGGGTATCCAGCACGCGGGCGGCGCCGTCGGGGCCTTCCATGCGGCCGGTATCACCGGCCTGGCCGCCGGATTCGCCGTAGAAGGGGGTCTGGTTGGTGACCACATAGCCCTTCTGGCCGGCGGGCAGTTCTTCCACGCTCAGGCCGCTCTCGTCCAGCAGGGCCACGATGCGGCCCTGGCCGCTCAGGCCGCCGTAGCCGGTGAAGACGCTCTGCAGGCCGTCGTCGGCCAGCTGCTGGAACAGCGAGGAGCCGCTGCCGTCCTGGCCC
The DNA here is from genome assembly GCF_900116045.1 of Desulfovibrio piger. Classification (NCBI taxonomy): domain Bacteria; kingdom Pseudomonadati; phylum Thermodesulfobacteriota; class Desulfovibrionia; order Desulfovibrionales; family Desulfovibrionaceae; genus Desulfovibrio; species Desulfovibrio piger. Next base: position 1,706,524 of record NZ_LT630450.1, on the reverse strand, counting down.
AGCAGGCCGGACTTCTTCTGGCTCTCGCGGGCGCGGCGGCGCTGTTCGGCCATGTGGGCCTCGAAACCGGCCACGTCCACGCTGAAGCCGCGCTTTTCGGACACGTCGGTGATGATGTCCAGCGGGAAGCCGTAGGTGTCGGACAGCTTGAAGCAGAACTCGCCGGGGATGACCTTGTCGCCGGCCTTTTCCAGTTCGGCCAGCTGGTCTTCCAGCAGGGCCAGGCCCTTGCCCAGGGTGAGGGAGAAGCGCTGTTCTTCCTCATGCACGGCGCGGGCGATGAAATCGGCGTGTTCGGTCAGTTCGGGGTAATCCTCGCCCATGATCTCGGTGACCTTGCGGGCCACCTTGTACAGGAAGGGCTCGTGCACGCCCATGAGCGTGGCGAAGCGCAGGGCGCGGCGGATGAGGCGGCGCAGCACGTAGCCGCGGCTCTCGTTGGAGGGCAGGGTGCCGTCGGCGATGAGGAAGGCGGCGGCGCGGGCGTGGTCGGCGATGACGCGCAGGGCCGTGTCCACGTCGTTGGTGTCGGGCGCGCTGAAGCTGTACTTCACGCCGGCCAGTTCGGCGGCGTACTGGATGATGTCCTGGAACAGGTCGCAGTCGAAGTTGGAGCGCTTGCCCTGGCAGACGGCGGCGATGCGTTCCAGGCCCATGCCGGTATCGATGTTGGGACGGGCCAGGCGGTCGCGGGTGCCGTCGGCGTGCTGGTCGAACTGGGTGAAGACCAGGTTCCAGATCTCCAGGAAGCGGTCGCAGTCGCATTTGCCGATGCCGCAGTCCGGGCCGCAGGCCATGTCTTCGCCCTGGTCGATGTAGATCTCGGAACAGGGACCGCAGGGGCCGGTGTCGCCCATGGTCCAGAAGTTGTCCTTCTCGCCCATGCGCACGATGCGTTCGGCGGGCAGGCCGGCCACTTCCTGCCAGATGGCGGCGGCCTCGTCGTCCTCGCGGAAGACGGTCACCCACAGGCGGTCCTTGGGCAGTTCCAGCTCTTCGGTCACGAACTTCCAGGCCCAGGTGATGGCCTCGCGCTTGAAGTAGTCGCCAAAGGAGAAGTTGCCCAGCATCTCGAAGAAGGTGTGATGGCGCGCGGTGCGGCCCACGTTCTCGAGGTCGTTGTGCTTGCCGGACACGCGCAGGCACTTCTGCGAGGTGGTCACGCGCGGCACGTCGCGCACTTCTTCGCCCAGGAAGAACTTCTTGAACTGCACCATGCCCGCGTTGGTGAAGAGCAGGGTGGGGTCGTTGGGCGGGATCAGGGGCCCGGAGGGCAGGATGTCATGCCCGTTGCGGGCGAAGAATTCCAGATAACGGCGACGAATCTCTTTGGCGGTGAGCATAGGGGCTCCATGTTGCTGCCCGGAAGGGCGATAAAAAACGGGCGGCCCCGCAGGGCCGCGTTGCACACAAAACTAGTCCAGATCGGACATGGCGGCGCTGCCGTCGTCCAGATCCTCTTCGCCGGGGGTGAACTCCTGCGGATGCATGCCCAGGAATTCCGTCACCTTGGCTTCGATCTGGCGGCGCAGTTCGGGATCCTCGTCCAGCAGGGCGCGGACCTTTTCGCGGCCCTGGCCCAGCTTTTCGGAGCCGAAGGCGAACCATGAGCCGCTCTGCTCGATGATCTTGGCCTCCAGGCCCAGGTCGATGAGCTCGCCCGAGCGGGAGATGCCCTGACCGTAGAGGATGTCGAACGTGGCGCTGCGGAACGGCGGGGCCACCTTGTTCTTGACCACCTTCACGCGGGTACGGGAACCGAAGGACTCTTCCTTGTCCTTGAGGGTCTGGATGCGGCGGATGTCCATGCGCACCGAGGAGTAGAACTTGAGGGCGTTGCCGCCGGTGGTGGTCTCGGGGCTGCCGTAGCCGGTGACGCCGATCTTCATGCGGATCTGGTTGATGAAGATGACGGACGTGCGCGACTTGTGGATGGTGCCGGTAAGGCGGCGCATGGCGTGGGACATGAGGCGGGCATGACCGCCCACCTGGCTCTCGCCCATGTCGCCTTCCAGTTCGGCCTGCGGGATGAGGGCGGCCACGGAGTCCACCACCACCAGGTCCACGGCGCCGGAGCGCACCAGCATGTCGGCGATGTCCAGGGCCTGCTCGCCGTAGTCGGGCTGGGAGATGAGCAGCTCGTCGGTGTTGACGCCCAGATGCCGGGCGTAGTTCACGTCCAGGGCGTGTTCGGCGTCCACGAAGGCACAGGTGCCGCCCATTTTCTGGCATTCGGCGATGATGTGCAGGGTGAGGGTGGTCTTGCCCGAAGATTCGGGGCCGAAGATCTCCGTGATGCGGCCGCGCGGGATGCCGCCCACGCCCAGGGCCAGGTCGAGGCCGATGGAACCCGTGGGGATGACGGGGATGTTGACATGGGCTTCGTCGGAAAGCTTCATGACCGCGCCTTTGCCGTACTTGCGTTCGATGGTGGCAAGTGCGGTGCCCAGGGCTTCGGCGCGGGCTTCTTCAGGAGAAAGGGCCGGTTTTTTGGCCATAGAGACGCTCCCTGTAGGAAATTTAAGCAACACAGTATAGCAAAGCGCGCACGGCAAGGCAAGGAAGGCGGCAGGCCTCCCGGGACGGGCCCCCCGGCCGCGGGGATGCCGCCTTCGTCGCGGCGCGGGGTCCTCCCCATGCCGGGCGCCACAGGCTGCCCCAGGCCGTCACGATCGCTCCAGCCATTCAGGGCTCCTGCCCCATGCCGGGCGGCACAGGATACGTCTCCGGCAGGGAGGCCGCTGTGCGGGCGCGCACGAAACCTGCGCTATTCAGGAATAAATATCAATAATTGTCAAGGGCAGAAGGGCCGCCTGACGGTGGGGCCGGGCCGTCCCGTCTCCCTGCACCCCGTATCCCGCTCCGGGTGCCCGGTGCCGTGCAGGCGCGGACGGCACAGCGCCGTCGGCCCGCGCCGTCAGACGGTGCGCCCATTCGAGGGGAAAGGAGCGCCGTGGTGCGTGATGCGGCACGCGCGCGGCGCCTCAAGAGCGTCCCCTGCCCTGCATGGGGCCCGCAGCGGCGCGACAGGACGAAAAATCCTATCCCCCGGCTGCGAAAATCCGGGCCGGGCTCTTGCCTCCTGCCCCCGCTTTCGCGTAGAAGGCGGGCCATGATGAACACTCCCTCCGATTTCCAGACCCCCGCCGCGCCCGGCATGGTCGATGCTGACCAGCGGCCGGTGGATGTGGTCGTGCTGTTTTCCGGCGGCCTGGACAGCATCCTGGCGGCCAAGGTCCTGGAGGAACAGGGCCTGCGGGTCTGCTGCCTGCACTGCCATTCCCCCTTCTTCGGTGATCCCGGCGCCGTGGAGCGCTGGAGCCGCCTGTACGGACTGGACATCCGCACCCTGGACGTCAGCGACGATTTCTGCGCCATGCTGCGCGCCCGTCCGGCCCACGGCTTCGGCAAGGTCATGAACCCCTGCGTGGACTGCAAGATCCTGCTCCTGCGCCATGCCCGCCTCTACATGGAGAGCATCGGCGCGCGCCTGCTGGCCACGGGCGAGGTCCTGGGGCAGCGCCCCATGTCGCAGCGCCGGGACGTGCTTAATGCCATCCGTCGTGATGCCGGGGTGCAGGACATCCTGCTGCGGCCCCTGAGCGCCCTGCATCTGTCGCCCACTCCCGCCGAGGAGGAAGGCTTCGTGGACCGTTCCCGCCTGCTGGGCATCAGCGGGCGCGGCCGCAAGGACCAGCTGGAGCTGGCCCAAAAGTACCGCCTGCCCGAGATCCCCACCCCCGGCGGCGGCTGCCGCCTGGCGGACAAGGAGAACGCCCGCCGCTACTGGCCCGTGCTCTCCCGCTGGCCCGAGCCCGACACGCGGGCCTTCAGGCTCTCCAATCTGGGGCGGCAGTTCTGGGCGCGGCAGGACGGCCGGGACTACTGGCTGGCCATCGGCCGCACCAGCGCCGACAACCAGGCCCTGCACACGGTGCTGGGCAAGGACGACGCCAAGATCCACCTGGCCGACATCCCCGGCCCGCTGGCCGTGGCCTGTGGGGGCCGTACCTGGCCGGAAGAGATGCTGCGCGCGGCGGCCGCCCTGATGGCCTCCTATTCCGGCAAGGCCGTGCGCCTGGGGGCTCCCGTGGGCGTGCGGGCCAGCTGGCTGGGCGGCGCCTGGCAGGGCGAGGTGCTGCCCTCCCGCGAGGGCATCTGGCAGGAACCGGCCTGGGAACCGGCGCGCGAGGAACTGCGTGCCGAGCAGAAAGCGCGCCTGCACGGCATCCCGCCGCAGGGGGACGAGGCGGGAGAATAGGCGCGTGCCGCTTTACAAGATGACTTTTTCCGGGTAATGAGGAGCGATTCCTCATTATGGGGCAACAATGCCAAAATCGTGCCTAAGGGCCAGTTTTGGGAGGCTTATATGGACCAGAAGGATATCGAGTATTTCCGCAAGCTCCTCACCAGCATGCTGGAGGAAGCCAAGCAGAAGGGCGACTCCACCATCGAAGAGCTCACGGACAGCAATGAAGTCTTCGCCGACCCTGCTGACCGGGCCACCGCTGAATCCGACCGTGCGTTCACCCTGCGCATCCGTGACCGCGAGCGTCGTCTGATCCGCAAGATCCAGTCCGCGTTGCAGCGCATCGACGACGGCACCTACGGTATTTGCGACGAATGCGGCGAAGAGATCTCCATCCCCCGTCTCAAGGCCCGTCCGGTCACCCGTCTGTGCATCAACTGCAAGGCCAAGCAGGAAGAGGACGAGCATCTGCGCGGCGACTAGCACGCACCCCTGACCTGTGCCGCCGGAGCGCGGCATCCCTTGACCCTTTCACACAAAAACGGGCTCCGGCCCGTTTTTCTGTTTTTCTTGCCCCGGCCGTCGTGCCGGGAAGGACACCCCGGCATAGTTATGGACGCCCATCTTTTTTTCCGTTTCTGCGAGGAACTCGCACCGCGCATCATCGGCGGCTGGCTGGAAAAAGTGCAGGAACCGGCCCCCGGCCTGCTGGCTTTCAACATCAATCTGCCCGCGCGCGGCCAGACCCGTGCCCAGACGGGCGGCAGCCGCAAGTGCCAGCTTTGCCTGCGCGCCGCCCGCAAGGAACCCTTCCTCTTCCTTTCCCGCAGCCGCCTGGCCGCCGGACGGGCCCCGTCGGCCCCGGTCATGCGCCTGCGCAAATATCTGGCCGGGCACCGCATCCTGGCCACGGTCTGCTGTTTCAGCCGTCGCCAGCTCTGGCTGCTGGTGGGCGGGGAGGCCGCGGCCGAGGAGGCCCTGCGCCGCCGGATGCCGCTCTGGAGCCCGGCGGAAGGCGAGGAGGACGGCCTTTCCCCCGAGAGCGGGACGCCGCCGGACAGGGCGGACATGCCGCCGGAAAGCGGCGATGCCGCGGCACGGGAGCCCCTGGCCACCTGGCTGCTGCTGGACTTGCGCGAAGGGGCCTCGGTGCGCTTTTTGCCCGTGAGCCGCAGCCCGCAGGAAGAGTCCCTGCGCTGGCCGGAGCCCGGCGAGCTGGAAGAGGCCCTGGCGCACTGGCGGGACTGGCCGGTGCTGACCCCGGCCCTGCGCCGTGCCCTGCCCCTGTATGACGGGCTGGACCGGCAGGCCCTGCTGGAAGACCTGCGCCTGGGCGGCGGGGACGTGTTCTACTACACGCCGCCGGACGGAGAGGCGGAGGAGAAGGCCGGGAACGACAGCCCCTCCTGCCGCATCGCGGCCTGGCCCCTGCCGGATGCCCTGGCCCGGGGCTGGCATGAGGAGCAGGGGGAAGACATCCTCGGCCTGGTGGAGAAGGCCGGGCAGAAGCTGGTGCTGGAGAAGGCCGCGCGCGATGCCGCCGGGGCCGCGGCCCTGCCCCTGTCGCGCCGTCTGCGCAAGCTGGAACAGCTGCTGGCCAAGCTGGACGAGGAGGAGCGGCGCCTGCTGGGCATGTGCGCCGCCCGCGAGGACGGCCTGCTGCTGCAGGCCTGGCTGTGGCGCTGGCCTGCGGATTTCCGTGCCCCGGAGCTGGTGCTGCCGCCGCCGGAGGAAGGGGACGGGGACACGCCGCGCAGGACCGTGAAACTGGATATGCGGCGCAGCGTGCGGGACAATATGGAACGCCTGTTCCATACGGCCCGGCGCGGGCGGCGCGGCCTTGAACATCTGGCGGAACGGCGCGCGGTGCTGCGGGCCGAGCTGGCCACCGTGCAGGCGGCCCGGCAGGAAGCCCTGCTGGGCGGCATCGGGCCTGCCGCCGGAGAGGCCGGGCGGCCCGACAGGAACACCGTGGCGCTGGGGGCCCTGCGCGGTGCGGCCCTGCCGCGCAACGTGCAGCTCTTCGTCAGTGACGACGGCTTCGCCCTGCTGCGCGGCCGTGACGCCAGGGGCAATATCGCCGCCCGCAAGCTGGCCGCGGCCCACGACATCTGGCTGCATGCCGACGGCGGTCCCGGCTCGCACGTCATCATCCGCCGGGCCCATGCCGGGCAGGAAGTGCCGGAACGCACCCTGGACCAGGCCGGGGCGCTGGCGGCCTGCAAGAGCTGGCAGAAGGACGCGGCCCGGGCGCGCATCCTTTACGCCGAGGTGCGCCACATCCGCAGCATGCGCGGCGCGGGCACGGGCACCGTGCGCATGGACAAGATCCTCTACAGCCGCGAGGTGCCGGTGGATGCCGGCCTGGAGACCCGTTTGCTGCCGGAACAGGATGCTTTGCGCCGCTGACAGCTACCGGGAGGAAGGGGCCCCAGGACCTTTGGGGGGAAGACTTTGTCCTGCAGCTTGTGTATCACTGCAGATGGCGTTCATATGGAGGGCACCAGGGATGCCTGCTGTCCTGGGGGGCAGGCAGCGGGATACCGCTCACCCTGATCCCCCATACCCCAACGGAGGTTATCTCCATGACAGACCCCATCCGCATGATCCGGCTGCGCGAGGAGCTCCTGGAGCGACTGCGGTGCCATTTGCCGGGGCCCGGGATCCATCCTACGGCCATCGAAGGTCTCAATCTCGTCTTGCGGGAGGAGAGCGGCAAAGCGGAGAAATGCTTTGAGCGCCCGCTGGTGGGCCTGGTGGTCCAGGGCACAAAACATTCTTTCATGGGAGGGCGTGATTACACCTATGGCGATGGTCAAAGTGTCGTGGTCGCCGTGGATATGCCCATCATCTCCTATGTGACGGACCTCTCGCCGGACAGACCTTTCCTGTTTATCTACCTCTATCTGAACAAGGCCATGATAGCATCGCTGGTGGCGGAGATGCGGTCTGATCTGCCCCCCATGCCGGAGGGGGCCAATGCCGTATCCGTGGCTGGCACCGATGCGGACATCCTGGAGATGTTCAACCGTTTGCTGGGCCTGCTGGATAAGCCTGGACAAATCAGCGTGCGCGCGCCCATGATGCTGCGGGAGCTGCACTATCTTTTGCTGCTCAGTTCCCACGGGCCGCTGCTGCGCCAGCTCAATACCTCGGGCACACAGAACGGCCAGGTCGTCCGGGCCATTGACTGGATTCGGGACAATTTTCGGGCGCCGCTGCGTGTCGAGGCATTGGCCCGGCAGGTCAACATGTCCACAGCCAACCTGCACCGCCATTTCAAGCAGATCACAGGCCTCAGCCCGTTGCAGTACCAGAAACAGCTACGTCTCTACGAGGCGCAGCGCCTGATGCTGGTGGAGGACGCGCGTGTTTCCAGCGCCGCCCTCAGTGTGGGCTACGAAAGCGTGAGCCAGTTCAACCGCGAATATAAACGCATCTTTGGTGAGCCGCCGTTACGCGACATGAAGCGCCGCCGCATACCAGCGGGATAGGAGAGCGTCCAGGCGACCGGCAGCCCGGTCTGCGGGGGGCGGACCGGGCTGCCGGTATTCAAACGATCTTAAGGCTGGACGACAGTTTTCAGAACGTTCCCTTTGGGCGATACCTGGGCCTCGAAGGCAGCCTGGAGATGATCCAGGGGCAGGACAGCGGTAACATACCGTTCGGGATTGATAAGGCCCGAGTCGATGAGATCGATGGCTTCGGCGAATTCCCGCCGCGTGCAGGAGACGCTGCCGGTAAGCCGTAGTTCATGCAGCACGACGCTGTTCAGGGAAAAAGGGATGGTGGGCGTTACGGAATTGCCTATCAGGACCACTTCACCACCGGGGCGGACACCATCCAGACAGGTGGACAGGGCATCCGCCGAGCCCACGGCCTCGAAGACCACGTCGAAGCCGCCATGAGAGGCCTCCCGCATGAGTTGCGCCCTGTCCGGGGCCGTGCCATCGAAATAGAGATCGAAGTCCCCTATCTCACGTGCTCTGGCCAGCTGGCGGTCGTCAATGCGGGACATGGCCAGCAGAGAGGCCCCGGCTCGTTTGGCCAGTCCGCCGATGAGCTGGGCTATGATGCCGCTCCCCACCACCAGTACCCGGTCGTGCAGACGCAGTCCTGAGCGCCGGACAGCGTGATAGGCCACCATCAGGGGATCGATGAGCGCAGCGGCCACATCCGAAACCCCGTCGGGAAGACGATATGCATTCATGGCTCTGCCCACGAAATATTCCGCATAGCCGCCGTTACAGACGAAGCCCGTGTACCTGGCGCCGTTGACTTCCCGGCAGAGATGCTCCTGCCCGCTGCGGCACATATCGCACTTGCCGCAGTAGAGGTTGGCCCAGAAAGTCACGCGTTCGCCGATACGGAAGTCCGTGTCGCCGCTGTCCACCACGACGCCGCAGAACTCGTGGCCCATATGGAAGTCCTCCAGTGGTGTGGGGCTCCAGCCCCTGCCCGCCTGCCACATGTGGATGTCGCTGCCACAGACGCCGCAGGTGCTGACCCGTATTTTCAACGTACCGGGTGTCACCGGCGGAACGGGGACGTCCTTCAGCTCAATGCGTCGCGGCCCGCTCAGTACGGCGGCCCGCATCATTTCCTGTGCCATGATTCCTCCTTGCGGGGGACGGACGCATGCGCCCGTCCCTTCTGTCTAGCTGCTTTGGACCTGCTTTTGCTGGTCCGCCGGGTAACGGTCCCCCATGATCTCCACGGCGGCGATGGCGGCTTCCAGTTCCTGCCATTCCTCTGGGGACACCGCCAGCGAGGCCGCCCGGATGTTTTCTTCCAGATGCGAGAGCTTTGTTGTGCCGGGGATAGGCACGATCCAGTCGGCCTTGTGCAGCAGCCAGCCGAGGGCGGCCTGGGCACCGGTAATGCCACGCGGACGGCCGAAGCGGTGGAGCCGTTCCACGATCTGCAGATTGTGGCGCAGGGCTTCGGGCGTGAAGCGGGGCAGGCTGGCGCGGTTGTCGTTGCCGGAGTCGAAGCGTGTGTATCCCGTCATGTCGCCGCCCAGAAAACCGCGGTTGAGCGGACTGTAGGGTACGAAGCCGATGCCCAGCTCCACCAGAACAGGGAAGATGGACCGCTCCGGCTCCCGCCACATGAGATGGTACTCGCTCTGCACGGCCGTGACGGGCTGCACGGCATGGGCACGGCGGATGGTTCCCGGACCCACTTCACAGAGGCCGAAGTGTTTGACCTTGCCTTCACGGATGAGGTCGCCCACGGTACCGGCCACATCCTCAATAGGTACGGCGGGGTCGAATCTGTGCTGATAGAAGAGATCGATGGCCTCCACACGCAGGCGCTTGAGGGATTCTTCGGCCACGCGGCGGATGGTGGCCGGAGTGCTGTCCAGCTGTCCGTCTTGATAGACGCCGTCGATGATGCGGTGTCCGAACTTGGTGCTGATGGCTATCCGGCCTTTGTAGGGGGAGAGCGCCTCTCCGACCAGTTTTTCATTGGTCAAGGGGCCGTATACCTGGGCCGTGTCGAACAGGGTGATACCGTGCTCCACGGCCTGGTGCAGTAGGCGGATGAGGGATTTTTTGTCCGGGGCAATGCCGCGATTGTATGTGGCGCCCATGACGCCAAAACCCAGGGCCGAGATGGTCATGGCGGCCTTGCCGGTACCCAGGGTACGCAGATGTGTCATAAGGGGCAGGTCAAGGGCATCGTTCTTGCCGGGCATCGCCTTCTGCTTGCCGTCCGCCCGGGCCATATCCGGCAGGCCGCCCGCCAGCAGGGGCGCGGCCGCCAGCAGGGCCGCACCCCGCAGGATATCGCGGCGTCCTGCTACATAGTGGGGAGAGCTGTCTTTCATGCTCGTCATACTCCTGTTTCCGGCCGGATAACGTTCGGCCGCTGTACCGTCGGCGTCATGAGGAGCGACGGTCATCATCATTGTCCAGACCCATGAGGGTCGCGGGATTTTTCCTGATCAGCAGATCAATGTCCTGCCGGGACATGCCGGCCCGCAGCAGAGTGCGGACGCAGCGGCGCATCCCTTCCAGTGGATGCGGCATGCCGGGCTGGCCCAGATCGGTGGTGATGAAGCTGCGTTCCGGGATCAGCCGGGCATAGGTGACGAAGTCCGTATCGCTCATGCGTGCGAACGCGGGCAGGCCTGTACCCGGCCCCCAGAGATTGGTGATGTAGCTGTATTCAAGGTAACCACCGAGTTCTGCCACCCGCATGACCTGGGCCCGGCTCAGTCGCCAGATGTGGGAATTGGCGTGGGTCACCACAAACTTGCGCACCCCCACGTCCCGGGCCATGCCTGCCAGCACGAGGCTCTCCTCCGGCGAGCTGTGGCCGGTGGCGAAGATGATGTCCGCCTCGGCGCAGACCTCCATCACCCTGATGACTTCAGGCAGGACGCGGCCCGTATCGCTCAATACGGGGATGCCTTTGCCGGGCAGTTTGTCGTGCGCGTGCTGCCAGGCCGCCGCCTGGGTGGGCATCCAGATGCATTTGCAGAGGCCGCCCGTGGTCTTCACCGCCATAGCGGCGGCATGGGGATTGACGCGGTCGCCGTAACAATGGTTCATGCACAGGCTGCCGAAACAGTGAAAGTCAGGGAATATCTGACGGATCAGCCAGGCTCTGTCATGACAGCTCCATTCATTGGACTTGAACATCAGAGCCCGATATCCGGCCTGCCGGGCCTCGCGGACGAGGCCCAGTTCATCGACGGATCTGGGTTTGACGTCCGGGGCGGCGTGGACATGCAGGTCGCAGACGCCCTGCAGCAATGCCTCTGGCATGCGCGTCCCTTCGGACGGCGATGCGTGCAGCATCGCGGCTCCCGTCATGAAGGCGGCGCCTCCGGCCAGCCCCGTGCTCCTGATGAAGTCCCTGCGTGTCCATGCGGACATGGCATTTCTCCTTGTGGCCGTGACGGGCGGATGGTCACGGCTTTCGCTCGTCAGCGGGCATCATATTGGGCGTCGGTGACTGGCTCCAGCCATTGTACGACCTTGCCAGGTTCCTTTTCCTCGCAGATGGATATGTGGGTCATGGAACTGTTTGGAGCCGCTCCGTGCCAGTGCTTGACCCCCACAGGACAGATGACCACATCGCCTGGCCGGATGATCTGAACGGGCTTGCCCCATTCCTGGGTGAGGCCGAGTCCGGCCGTCACGATGAGGACTTGTCCTACGGGATGGACGTGCCAGTTGGAGCGGGCGCCGGGCTCGAAGGTCACGCTGCCGCCGCTGGAACGCATGGCGTTGTTTGCCGGATAGAGGGGATCGATCCGCACATTGCCGGTGAAGCAACTCGCAGGCCCTTTAATGGAGGCCTGCTCGCCGTTGCGGATGATTTTTTGTCCGTCATCCTTGCCGGTATCTGCAGACGCAGCGCCAAAAGGGACGGCCATGAGGGTCAAAAACAGGACCAGGGACCTCATGTGTCGCATAGTGTACCTCCTGATGAGAACGTATGTGCCCATGCTATCCGGGCTGGAGGACTGGAGCCAGCTACGATGCGCGCATTTTTTTGCCTGATTGTTGCAGCAAATCGGGGCAGACGGAACGTCCCGCAGGGTAAGGGCACGAGGATGGTAGAGGGTAATCCTCACAGAGTGCCGGACCATGCAGCAGACCCGGGGAACCCGGCAGGTAAGAAGAGGATGGGGACCGGTACGCCGGAAAGAAGGCGGCAGGAAAAGGCTGGCCGTGGCGCTTGAATGGAACGGGGAAAAGGAAGACGGGCATGCCGGAGGCGCGGCCTGGGGCGCCGAAGGGGGACAGGGGGCAACCGAGGGCGGGAGCAGCGGAGGATACGCTCAGTCCAGCTTCCGGCCCGTCTTGTCGATGACGTACCAGGCATCGCTTTTCCAGTACCAGTGCTCGCCGCCGGAGCCCGGGACTTCCTGGCGCTGCCCCGTGTCCGTGACTTTCGCCCTGCCGCCTTCAAAGGGGTGGGCAAAGGCGAAGCGGGGCGCGATCACCACCCGGCCCTTTTCGTCCGCGTAGCCCATGCGGCCCCGACCATCCACGATGCGGTACAGGCCTTCGCGGACGTAGTCGGGGCCGTTGTCGTAGCGGAAGGGGACGACAGAGGGGGCGCAGCCGCACAGCAGCAGGGCCAGCAGCAGGGAAGGGCAGGCGGTCTTCATGGTACCTCGATGGTCTTGCCGGGGAGAACCGGGGAGGGCGGTGCCGGAGGCGGCCCGTGATGGCGATGGGATGACAGGCCGTGCGCCGGGGGCGCCTTCGCGGCAGAGGCCGTGCCCCCGGGCGAACGGTATGGAAAAGCCACCCTTGCGGGTGGCTTTTTTGCTGGATGGTGGAAAGAAGGGCGTCTCCGGCCGCCTTATCTGGTGAACAGGATCAGGCAGACCATCTCCATGTCGCCGGGGCCGTCGTTATGGACGGCATGCCATTCGCCGTCGGGACAGACGGCCGTGTCCCCGGCCTGGAGCATGACTTCGGTGCCGTTGTCGTCGTAACGGCACTGGCCCTTGAGGATGTGGTAGACCTCCATGTCGCCCACATGCTGGTGACGGCCCACGGCCTCGCCGGGCCCGAGGCGCACAATGTTGAACAGGCGCCCCTTGTCGTGGAACTCGCCTTCGTTGAGGAGCTGGGTGGCATGGATCAGGCCCGGGCCTCCGGCGATCTGTCTGTCGAAGCGGATGTGGTCTTCCTTGCGGCGGATCATGGTTCCCTCCTGGGGGTTGGACGGGGCCTGTGCCCCGTCATGGGCGCACGGTTCAGGCCGTCAGCTGGCGGTCTTCTTCCGCGGGGATATCGTCATCGGCGGCAGGCCGGGGCCGGGGCTGCAGCTTGCCGCCGGGGCGGGGCTTGCGGTTGCGCAGGGGACGCTGGGGCCGGGCGCTGCCGCGCGCGGCGCGACGGTCGGCGGGCGCGTCGGGCAGGGCCGCCGTGGGGCGCGTGGCCATGTCACGCGGGCTCTTGGCACGGGGCGGCATGTCCCTGATGTGCACGTCCATCTGCGGGAAGGCGATTTCGATGTTGTTCTTGCGGAACAGCTGGTCGATCTCGAACAGCAGCTCCGAGGCCGTCTTGACGCTGACATCGTAGTCCCGCACCCAGAAACGCAGGGTGAAGTCCAGGGTGCTGGCGCCGAAGTTGGAGAACAGCACCACCGGCGCGGGATATTTGAGGATATCGCTGTGGCTGTTGGCCACGGAGGCCAGCAGCTTCATGACCAGGCCGGTGTCGCTGCCGTAGGCCACGCCCACCACCACATCACGGCGCACCGTGCGGCTGTTGCGCGTCCAGTTGATGAGGCGTGTGGACACGAATTCGGAGTTGGGCACATAGATGACGGCGTTGTCATAGGTCTCCACGATGGTGGCGCGCACGCTGATCTTGCGCACGCGGCCGGTGGTGGTGCCCACTTCCACCACGTCGCCCACCTGCATGGTGCGGCTGAAGATGAGAATCAGGCCGGAGAGGAAGTTGTTGATGATGGTCTGCATGCCGAAACCGATACCGACGGACAGACCACCGGCGACCATGGCCAGGTTGCTCAGCTCCATGCCCAGCGAGCGCAGGGTGAACAGGCCGAAGAAGGCCCACAGGGCGTAGGTAAAGGCCGTCTGCAGGGGCTGGATGAGCGTGGGGTCGATGCGCAGGCCGCGGCTGGGCATGCGGGAAAGGAAGAGCGTGCCCATGCGCACGGCGGTACGGGTCAGGAAGAAGACGCTGATGATGAGCAGCACCTGCACCATGTTGAAGCGCGTCTCGCCCACGTTGACGCCCTGGAGCACGAAATCCTGCAGCAGGGAAAGGCCGCCGGGCAGGGTGCAGACCCACAGGGACATGCCGCCGATGGCCAGCAGCAGGATGACCGGCGCGGCCAGGGCCAGCATGAGGCTGGAGAAGGCCGCCGAGCCGCCCTCGTCGGGCAGCTGGTCGTTATAGCGGTTGATGGCCGACATGCTGGCCACGCTGATCTGCAGGGCCAGCGAGCAGGAGACGTAGAACAGGTACAGGCCCATGCTGAAGATGTGCAGGCCCATGATGGCCAGCACCAGGGTCACCCAGAAGATGAAGGCGCTGCCCGACAGGATGGTGGACTCGAGCTGGGTGCTGGCCTTCAGGCTGTGGCTCCTGGCCCGCCACAGGCGGTGCAGGAGCATGAGCACCACCCAGGCGATGAGGGTCACCACCGGCGGCAGGGGCAGATAGATCAGGATGTAGGAAAGCAGGGTCAGTGGGATGAGCTGCCACAGGGGGTTGTTGACGGCGGCCTTGTCCGGGTGCTGCAAACGGCGCAGGTCCCAGGCCAGGAAGACCTCGCCGATGATGATGCTCAGGTTGCCCAGGGCCAGGAAACAGCGGAACACATCGCCGTGAGCGGACAGCGACGAGGCCAGCAGGGACAGGCCCAGGCCTATCCAGGGCAGGCTCACATGGAACATGTGGCGGCCCACCTCGCCGTGGGTCTCGGCATTGCGCCAGCGGCGGTAGAGCACCATGCCGGTGAACAGCACCAGCAGGAGGCAGATGGTGAAGCGCAGGCCGGCCGTATGCCAGTCGTCGGCGCTGACGGGGATCTCCACGGGCAGGCGCAGCTGGATGCCCTGCCAGACATACTGCAGGCGTTTGGGCACGGTCTCCCAGGTCTCGAGGCTGAGATAGGGCACCGGGCCCTGCAGGTAGTAGTCCCGCCACAGCTGGGGCAGCATGGTGGCGATGTCCTTTTGCGCCTTTTTCAGGTCGGCCATCATGTCCTGGGTGGGCGAGAGCACGGAATCATAGCGCTTGATGACCTCTTCCAGGCTTTTCTGGGCCTTGGTGACCTGACGCGAGTAGTCGCGGATCTCGGCGTTGGGGGGCAGGTCCTTGGCCTCGGGCAGGCTCTCGGCCAGGTGGTTGACGCGCTCCAGCAGGGAATTGACGCTGTTGCGGGCCAGCAGCACGGGGTCGATGACCTGCTGCATCTGCTGCACCGTGAAGGAGATGCGGCGGTCCAGGGCCTCCAGCGGGTTGGGCCAGTTCTTGAACGTGTTGATGAGCAGGAGCAGGCGACGGGCCTCTTCGGTGATGGGCCGTGCCTGCTTGGACATGGTCTCCGCCTGCTTGTTGATGTCGCGCACCAGGCCGCGCGTGCTGCTGTTGATGTCGTCCAGCATGTCTTTCTGGCCGGCCCAGATGTTTTCCAGCGGGTCCACCGTGGGCGCCGCGTCGGCCTCGGCGGGGACGCCGGAAGCGGCTTTCTTGTCCTGGGCCTTGTCAGTCTTCCTGGCATCGGCCTTGTCGTCGTTTTTCTGGGGCGTCGCGTCGGCCAGGGCGCAGGCCGGGCCCAGGAGGGGGGCCGTCCCCCGGCAGGCGTCCCCGGAGGGAACGGGCGCGAGGCTGAAGACGGCCAGCAGCATGAGGACAGGCAGGGAACGGAGCAGACAGCGATACATGGTCCACCTCAGGGAAGAGCCCCCGGCCGCGAGGGGACAGGGGCGTCGTTGCATTGGAAAGCCAGCAATAGCGCAAGATGTGACGCTTGAAAAGAGCCCTCTCCTGTAAACAGCGCGGTCTTCCCGCCCGGGGGCGGCCAGGGGCCGCCTTTACAAGCCCTGCCGTGCCCGGCATAGTGGACGCATGTGCCAGAGCATGTCCTCCTCCCCCGTTGTCCCGGCCTCCGCCCCCGGGGTGCCCGTCGCCCTGCAACGCCTTGCTCCCGACGACCGCAGCGCCGTGGCGCAGGCCCTGCCCCGCCTCCTTGACCGGGCGGGCCTGGCCTCGTCCTTTTCCCTGCGTTCGGCCCATGTGCTGGTCAAGCCCAATCTGCTGACAGCCACGCCCCTGGCCTGCACCAGCCCCGTGGTGGTGGCCGCCGTCTGCCGCTGGCTGCTGGATCAG
Organism: Desulfovibrio piger; assembly: GCF_900116045.1. Taxonomy (NCBI): domain Bacteria; kingdom Pseudomonadati; phylum Thermodesulfobacteriota; class Desulfovibrionia; order Desulfovibrionales; family Desulfovibrionaceae; genus Desulfovibrio; species Desulfovibrio piger. Next base: position 1,690,432 of record NZ_LT630450.1, on the reverse strand, counting down.
GGGGCCCGCGTGCGGGTGGGGGATTCGCCCGGTTTCGGCACGGCCACGGCCGTGGCCCGGCAGACGGGACTGGCAGAGGCCCTGCGGCCGCTGGGCCTGCGGGTGGAAGCCCTGTCCGCTCCCCGCCCCCTGGAGCTGCCCCTGCGCCGGGGCGGGCCTGTGGTCTTCGGGGTGGCCCGGGCCGCGCTGGAAAGCGACGTCATCTTTTCCCTGCCCCGGGTCAAGGCCCATTCCCAGATGCGCCTGACCCTGGCGGTCAAGAACCTGTTCGGCTGCGTCTGCGGCCTGCGCAAGGCCCTCATCCATACGCGGCAGGGGCAGGATCCCGACTTTTTCGCCGACTGCATCGCCGCCCTCTGGGCCGGTCTGCCGCCGGTGGCCGCCGTGGCCGACGGTCTGACCGCCATGCATGTGACGGGCCCCAGCAGGGGGCGGCCCTTCCCCCTGGGCCTGCTGGGGGCCAGCCCCTCGGCCGTGGCCCTGGACGAGGCCCTGTGCGCGGTGCTGGGCCTGCCCCTGTCCGGCACGCCCCTGGGCGCGGCCCTGGAGCGTCGCGAAGCCGCGGGGTGCCGCCGTGCGGGCTGGCGGCCCGACTATGTGCTGGCCCGGCCCGAAGATTTCGACGGGACGGGCTTCATCGTGCCGGACGAGCTGATGCATACCTCGTTCCGGCCCTGGCGCCTGTTCAAGAGTTGTCTGCGCCGCCTGTGGCTGGCGCGCCGGAAGTAATGAAAGCTGCTCCCCCGCGGGGAGCGAGGAGTTGACCATGCCTGTGATCCTGCCGGGCCAGACAGACATCTATGCCCTGACCGATGCCCGCCTTTCCTGCGGCCGCACGCTGGAGACCGTGGTCTCCGCCCTGCTGGGCGCCGGGGTCAAGATCATCCAGTATCGTGAAAAACACATGAAATCCGGCGAGATGCTGGAAGAATGCCGCCTGATGCGCCGTCTGACCCGTGAGGCCGGGGCCTGCTTCATCGTGGACGACCATGTGGACCTTGCCATCCTGGCCGAAGCCGACGGCGTGCACATCGGGCAGGAAGATTTTCCGCTGCCCGCGGTGCGCCAGCTGGTGGGCCCCAAGATGTGCATCGGCCTGTCCACCCACAGCCCGGAACAGGCCAGGGCCGCCGTGGCCGTGGGCGCCGACTACATCGGCGTGGGGCCCATCTTCGCCACCAGGACCAAGGAAGACGTGGTGGCCCCGGTGGGCTTCGAGTACCTGGACTGGGTGGCCGCCCACATCAGCATCCCCTTCGTGGCCATCGGCGGCATCAAGGAACACAACATCGCTGACGTGGCCCGGCACGGGGCCCGCTGCTGCGCCCTGGTCTCCGAACTGGTGGGCGCCCCCGACATCGCCGCCAGGGTGCGGGCCGTGCGCGCCGCCATGCATCAGGGGATGGAGGATATGATCTCTTGAGGGACGGGGGGGACCCCTCGTCTGGCGCGAGAGGGGCCCCCGCCCCTCAAACTCTCCGCCCCTCCCCAGCGCGCTTTATCCTGTCTTTCTTTCAGCGAGGAGATGTATGGATAATCCGTGGCTTCTTCTTCCAGCGGCACAGCCTTTCGTCGTGCAGGCCGATGCGGCGGTGGTCGCGGCATTCAACCGGAAATATGCCGGGACTCCTTATGCGCTGCACACCGAATTGCCCCCAGAACCCTTTTCAGGCCGTCTGGATGCGCCTGTCGTCCTTCTGGATTTCCATCCTGGCTACAGTGGAAACGATGCGGCCATCATGCCTGGGAATGAAGAATTTTCGTTAAGCATGAAAAAAACGCGCGAGTTCATTGTGCAAGAATATCCGTTCTACCATTTGAATCCATGCTTTGAGGCCGGAAATGACGGATACGGATACTGGGTAAAGAAAATCAAAGAAGTAGTAAAAGCTGGATTCTCTTTAAAAGTTTGTTCCAATTCTTTTCTTCTTTTGCAGTTATATCCGTATAAATCAAAATAATGTGACAGGTGTCGGCTATTTCCTTCATTTGCCTTTACACGGCATATCCTGCTCGCTGCCATGCAAAGAAGGGCATTGGTCGTTCAGCTCAGGAGCCGGAAAAAATGGGAAGATGCCGTCCCGGAACTGGAGACGTATCCGCATCGGATACATGGTCATAGTCCGAGGCAGGCGACGCTCAGTCCCGGGAATCTGGGCAGTGAAGGCTGGAGGCTTCTGCTCTCTGCCCTCGATGCAGGATGATCGAAAAAAAGAAGAGGCGGCCGTCATATGACGGCCGCCTCTTCTTTTTCAACTATATGATGGGAATAAAGCGCGTTCGGGGAAGGACACCGTTATGCGCGAGCCGGCGACCGAATGGCGGCCGCTGGCCGTGCCGGTTGGCGACGCAGGAGCCTTGCGGGCATCAACAGCGACGCAAGACGGCCTTCCTTCCAGCAACGTCTGATGGCAGGCCTTAATCGAAACTCCTGGCCCAGCGCAGGATATGGGCGTGCAGCAGGCGCACGGCCTGGAGGAAGCGGGGGCCGCGGCCCTGGTAGTGCTGGCAGAGCTGGTGCCAGAAAAAGGCCATGCTGGCCAGTTCCGGGCAGGACTGCATGCGCTGGAGGATGGTCATGCACAGGGGGTGGCCCGTGGGATCGAAGCTCTCCGGCAGGGGGGCGCATTCCTGCAGCAGGGTCTGGAGCAGGTGGGCGCACTGGCTCAGGGATTTGCCCACGCGGGCCGCGAATTGGCTGGAATAGTTGGGGCAGGCCATGCTCAGGGGCACGTGGGTCAGGGGCGTGGGCTCCGTGGCGCCGGAGGTCAGGTCATCCAGGATGCGCCGCCAGTAGACGCGCTGCTGGCAGAGCCAGAGGGTGCGGTCATCGGCCTTGTGGTCGGACAGGCAGGTGGTGGTGATGAAGCCGCGCGAGTCGGTGGCCGTCTGCCAGATGCGGGCCTCGCGGCAGGCCGAGGTGGTGATGCCTTCGCTCCACTGGCCGCTGGTGAGCTTGGCCAGCACCAGGTCGGCCACGATGGAGGCGCTGATGTGATGGCGGCATTTCTCGCCCAGGACGCAGTCATGGTCATGCGGGCAGGGATGGCAGGGCAGGGTCGGCTCCAGGCAGCAGCTGCCGGGCAGATAGGGGCCGGTATCGCAGGGCTGGGCCGTGGCCAGGAAGATGGCGAGCAGGGGCAGGCCCAGACCGGCCGCCAGATGCATGGTGCCGGTATTGTTGGTGACCAGCATGGCCATCTCGCGCAGGACGGCGCCCAGTTCGAAGATATTGGTCTGCCCCACCACGTCCACGAAGGGCGTGCCGGTGAGGCGGGCGTATTCATCGGCCAGGGGGCGTTCCGAGGCCTCTCCCAGCAGGACGGGGCAGATGCCCTCTTCCTGCCAGATGCGCTTGCCCAGTTCCACAAAATGGCTCACGGGCCACTGGCGGCGCTTTTCGCTGGCGCCCAGCTGCATGCCGATGAAGCCGTGCCGGATCACCGGCGCGTGGGCCAGCAGGCGGCGGGCCGTCTCGCGGGCCTCGGTGCCCAGTTCGCTGAGCAGGCCGGAGCCGGGCTGGGAGAGCAGCTCGCCGGAAAGGCCGCCCAGCAGGGGCGCGCCGGTCATGCGGAACATGTCGGCCAGGTTGAAGGGCGCGTTGCTCTGGCGCAGTTCGGCGGCATGGAGGAAAGCGGGCCAGAGGCCGTCCACGCGCGGGCGGCCCTTGTGGTCCAGGCCGAAGCCCAGCACGGCCTCGGGCGCGGGGGCCAGGGTCGTGGCCAGCAGACGGGCGGACATGCTGGGCGTCAGATTGATGATGTGGTCGGCCTGCACGTCGGCGCGCAGGGCCCGGGCCCAGGCCTGCAGCTCGTGGCGGGTGGCATCGGCCTGTTCGGGGCTGACCAGACGGTCGGGCACCGTGAGCAGGGGGCTGGCGAATTGCAGCAGGCCCTCGGTGTCCGCGTATTTTTCCAGACAGAGCAGCGTGGTGCCGCGCCCGGCCCTGTGCAGGTCGTGCAGCAGGGGCTGGCTGAGCAGCAGGTCCCCGAAGCGGTTCAGATTGATGACAAGAGCATCCAGACGCATGACAGTTTCCTTGCGGAGGGTGAAGATTCCCGTGGTGCGGGGCACGCTGACGGGGGGAGCTTTCTAGCAGAAGCGGGCGCGGACGTCCAGACGGGGGCGGGGCCCGGAAAGGGGCACGGCGCGCACGGCAGGCGGCAGGGGAGGGAAGGCGCCGGGCAGGCCATGCCCGCCGGAGCCCTGCCGTCCCCGGCCGGGACGCGCTCTGCCCTGCCGGTCAGGGGCGGCCTGCCGCCACGGCCGGACACGGGAAAAGGGCCCTTCCCCGTCTGGGACCGGGGCGGGCCGCTGCCGTCCGTCCTGCGGCTGCGCGGAGTTGCCCGCAGATTGCCGCGTTGGAAAAAAACGAAAAGCGCCCGTCCTGCGGCTGCGCGGAGCTGCCGCCGGACTGCGCAGGCTCCGGCTCAGGGGCGCCGCTCGGCCTGCGGCTGCGCCGGGGCCTGTTCCCGGGGAGCCGTGCTGAAGGGCGAGGTGATCTCCCTGGCCAGCAGGCTCACGAAGAGGGCCGGGACGCCGGAATCCACATTGAACTCGCGCCGGGCCAGCAGGCCCGTGCGCATCTGGCTGCTGCCGCGGGCATTGCGGCTGCCCACGTTCTGGAGCATGAAGCGCTTGGGGCGTTTGTCGCTGGGGACGCGGCGCTGCACCAGAAGGATGTCCGAAAGGACAAGGGTCGCGCCCTTGCCGGAAAGGTCCGACGGTGCCCCGTAGCCCCCCTCGACGAGGGCGCGGGCCGTGGCGGCGTCGGTGATGCCGGCTTCCAGCACGCTGGCCTGGATGATGAAACCGGCCTGGCTGGGGTTGTCGGTGATGGCGTACTGTTCGGCACGCAGCAGGCGTTCCACTTCGGCGCGCAGGCCGAAGACATGGCGGCTCTGGTCGCGGACGCTGACATAGACCACAGGGGTGGTGTCATCGTCGGCCGGGGCCAGGGAGCCCTGGCGCAGGACCTGGATGTCGGTGGGGGCGGGCTGCCGGTGCTGGCAGGCGGGAAGCAGCAGCACGAGCAGCGCGAGGAGGAGAAAGAGCGTTTTTTTCATGCGTCTCCGGGACGGCGACAGGGCTTGCGGCCCCCGGGGTGCGGGTCGGGCGCTGTACAGCGGCAGGGACAGGGGAGACCGGCGTGCCCGGGCCCGGGCACGATACTGTCACCGAGGCCAGCCCTATACCGCAGAAATCACAGGCATGTCCAGCAGGGCGGCCATCACAGGACCCTGATCGAGTCCAGGATGGCCCGGCACAGGGCGTCTTCCAGTCCGGCGAAGGCCTCTTCCCTGCTGCGGGGATCGCCGCGGCTGGTCACGGCAACGGCGTGCAGGCCGTCCTTGTCGGGGATGCGGCGGGCGGCCATGCCCACGGCGGCTTCCAGGGCCCAGCTGGTGGAGCTGTCGCCCGCATCGTGCAGGGTGGCGCCCACGCCCACCGTGGCCCCGATGCCCGCGCCCACGATGGCGCCGCCGCGGCCGTCCACCAGACCGCCCAGCAGCACGCCCAGCATGGTGCCCGTGCCCACGTTGCCCAGGGTGCGCCCGGCGCTCACCCGGCTGCCGTCGCTGGTGGCCCAGACATCGCGTATCTCCACCAGGATCACCAGATCGGCGTCCCCGGCGTCCGGGGCAGGGTTCAGGCCCCGTTCGCTCTGCAGGTAGGCCGTGAGCATGGAGTGCAGGTCTTCCGTCATGCTCTTGCCGTTCTCGATGGTGACGAAGACCCTGTCGCCCCGCTCCAGGGTGACGGCGGGCAGGGGCGCGCCGGGCTCCGGCGCCGGTCTGGCCTCGTGCGAGGCGCAGGCCCCCAGGGCCAGGGACAGCAGCAGGAGGAAAAGCAGGCTCAGGATGCGGTGCGGGTGCATGGCGGCTCCTTGAGGGGATGGAGGATCCCGGTCTTTATATGTTGTAGCCCAGTCCGGCAGCCCTGTCCAGACGGCGGAAAAGGGACTTCCGAAGCCCGTACGGCGCCGGAGCGGGCTTGACGTGGCTGCATTTTGCCGTATCCTCCGCGCACACGGCAGGCCCGCGGCTGCCTGCCGCTGATCCGGCGGCCCGGCTCTTCCTCCGCGTCCTTTCCCTTTCCCGGGCGGCCTTCTGGCAGCATAAACGGTTCGCAGGACCGTCTTTTTTTCACTCAACTCCGCCACTGCCCCGGCAGTCGGATGGACAAGGGACATCATGGGCAAGCAGCTGATCATCGTGGAATCGCCGGCCAAGGTGAAGACCATCAAAAAATTTCTGGGACCGCAGTACATGGTGCAGGCCAGCGTGGGCCATGTGCGCGACCTGCCGTCCAGCAGTCTGGGCGTGGACGAAGCCAACGATTTTGCTCCCCAGTACGAGGTCATCGACAACAAGAAGAACGTGGTCAGCGAGCTGCGCAGCGCCGCGGCCAAGGCCGATACCGTCTATCTGGCCCCCGACCCGGACCGCGAAGGGGAGGCCATCGCCTGGCATGTGGCGGAGCTGATCCGCGACAAGGCCAAGGACATCAAGCGCATCCAGTTCAACGAGATCACCGCCCGCGCCGTCAAGGAGGCCCTGGCCCATCCGCGCGAGCTCAACCAGCATCTTTTCGATGCCCAGCAGGCCCGGCGCGTGCTGGACCGTCTGGTGGGCTACAAGATCTCGCCCCTGCTCTGGAAGACCATCAAGCGCGGCATCTCCGCCGGGCGCGTGCAGTCCGTGGCCCTGCGCCTCATCGTGGACCGCGAGGCCGAGCGGGCCGCCTTCAAGCCGGAAGAATACTGGCTGTTCAAGGCCCTGCTGGGCGCCGGGGTGCCGCCCTCCGTGCGGGCGGAGCTGGCGCGCATCGGCGGCAAGAAGGCCGTGATCCGCAATGCCGGGGAGGCCGATGCCCTGGAGGCCGAGCTCAGGGGCCAGCCCTTCGTGGTGGAGAGCGTGGAGCAGAAGGAGCGCGAGCGTGCGCCGCAGCCGCCCTTCATCACCTCCACCCTGCAGCAGGCCGCCAACCAGCGCCTTTCCTACACGGCCAAGCGCACCATGAACATCGCCCAGCGCCTCTACGAAGGCGTGGAGATGGAGGACGGCAGCATCACGGCCCTCATCACCTACATGCGTACCGACTCCACCCGCATCGCCGACGAGGCCCGGCAGGCGGCGCATGACTTCATCCAGCGCGAGTTCGGCAACGATTACCTGCCGGCCAGGAAGCGCGTCTACAAGACCAAGAGCGGCGCGCAGGACGCCCACGAAGCCATCCGGCCCGTGGACGTGAACATCACGCCCGAGATGGTCAAGGCGGCCCTGCCCCCGGACCAGTACAACCTGTACCGCCTGATCTGGTCGCGCTTCGTGGCCTCGCAGATGGCCGGGGCGCGCTTCCACGACACCACGGTGACCGTGGCCTGCGGCCGTACCCAGTGGAAGGCCAGGGGCGAGCGTATGCTCTTTCCCGGTTTCCTGGCCGTGCTGCCCCGGGGCAAGGACGAGGGCGATGCCGAACTGCCGCCCCTGGCGGCCGGACAGACCCTGCAGCTGGAGAAGCTGGACAAGGAGCAGAAGTTCACCCAGCCCCCGGCCCGCTACAGCGAAGCCAGCCTGGTGCGCGAGCTGGAAGAGCTGGGCATCGGCCGTCCTTCCACCTACGCCAGCATCATCTCCACCCTGCAGGACCGCGAATATGTGAGCCTGCAGGACCGCCACTTCATCCCCACGGATCTGGGGCGCGTGGTCTGCGAGCAGCTGGTGCAGCACTTCCCGCGCCTCATGGACGTGGGCTTCACGGCCGAGATGGAAAGCCTGCTGGACAAGGTGGCCGACGGCGACCAGCAGTGGGTGGATCTGATGCGTGCCTTTGCCGCGGACTTCAACCCCACGCTGGCGGCCGCCGCCAGGAACATGCAGAGCGTCAAGGGCGGCCTGCCCACGGATCTGGCCTGCCCCGACTGCGGCAAGCCCCTGATGATCAAATTCGGCAAGGCCGGGCCCTTTTTGGCGTGCAGCGGCTATCCCGACTGCCGCTTCACCAGCAATTTCCAGCGCACCGAGGACGGACGTCTGGAGATGGTGGCCCCGCAGAAGCCCGAACTGGAGAAGGTGGGCGAGTGCCCGCGCTGCGGCAAGGACCTGGTCATCAAGCACGCCCGTACGGGCAGCCGCTTCATCGCCTGCACGGGCTACCCGGACTGCAACTATACCGCGCCCGTGGCCACGGGCGTCATGTGTCCGCGCTGCGGCGAAGGCCGCATGGTGGAGAAGAGCACCAAGCGCGGCAAGATCTTCTATTCCTGCGACCGTTACCCGCAATGTGATTTCGCCCTGTGGGACAAACCCGTGCCCGGCCCCTGCCCGCGCTGCGCTTCCTCCTACCTGGTGGAGAAGCGCGGCCGCGACGGCAGCGTCAAGATCATGTGCCCCACCAAGGGCTGCGGCTATGTGAAAGGAGGCGACGATGGACAGGATGCCTAAAGCGCCGGCCTCGCCGGTGCTGGTGAGCGCCCCGGTGGATGGCCTGGGCGTACCGCTGAATCTGGAGGCCCGTGCGGCCCGGCTGCTGGACGAAGGGCAGGCCGTGGTCCTGCTGACCGTGGTGGAACGGGAAGGCTCGGCCCCGCGTGCCGCCGGTACCCGCGCCCTGCTGACCGCCGCCGGTCTGGAAGGCACCGTGGGCGGCGGCCTGCTGGAGGCCCGCGCCGTGGAGGCGGCCAATGTCTGCCTGAGGGAAGGGCGCTCCGCCCGTGTGCGCTGCGACCTCACCGGCCTCGGCCCCGACAGCGACATGATCTGCGGCGGCAGCATGGATCTGCTCTGTGAATATCTGGCGCCTGCGCAGGCGCCCCTGTTCCGTGCGGCGGACGCGGCCCTGAAAGCCGGGCTGACCGGCATCTGGCTGCTGGACGTGAGCCGGGCCGACGCGCCCGTGCGCGACCTGTATCTGGATGCCCTGCCCGAAGGCCAGCCCCTGGTGGCGGGCCTGCACGCGGGCGCGGAGGCCGTGCGGCCCCTGCTGGCCGGGCGCAAGGGCCGTCCCGGTCTGGTGCGGGAAGGCCTTGTGGAACGTTATGTGGAGGCCCTGGACGCGCCGCCGGTGCTGCTGCTCTGCGGCGGCGGCCATGTGTCGCTGGAGACGGCCCGGCTGGCCCATGCGGCCGGTTTTGTGGTGGACGTGGTGGACGACCGCGCGGAGTTCGCCGATCCCCGGCGCTTCCCTATGGCCCGGCGCTGCCTGGCCCTGCCGGCCTTCGCGGATCTGGCGGCCCGCTGCGGCATCGGCCGGCACCATTATGTGGCCATCATGACCCGCGGCCACAGCTTCGACCGTGAGGTCCTGGCCCAGGCCCTGGAAACGGAGGCCTTTTATATTGGTATGATCGGCAGCAGCAGCAAAAAAGCCTCGGTGTACAGGGCGCTGCGTGCGCAGGGCGTCAGCGATGCGGCCCTGGCAAGGGTCTGCTGCCCCATCGGTCTGGGCATCGGCGCCGACACGCCGCAGCAGATCGCCGTCTCCGTGGTGGCCGAACTCATGGCCGCCAGGGCCGGCACGCTGGGGGCGCTTCGGGCGGCCCGTTGAGGCCGCGGAGGTCCCTAAAAAAGTGCTTTAAAAAAATATCAAATTATTCCAATTAGTTACAAGAAAAAAGTACGGCTTGCTAAGCTATTGGAATAACAGGATTTTTCTTTATCGAGCTTTAAGAGCAAGATAAGCCTGCATTTCTTGACGCATTTTGCAAAAAATGTTTAGCAGGGGATTCAAAGCCCGCTCGCTTTGCGGGCGGGCTTTTCCACGTATCGGCAGTTCGCTGCTGTCCCAGGAGTAAGATATCATGACCGGAAAACAGACCATTCTGGCAACGCTGCTGTTGCTCCTCTGTTTCAGCCTTGCGGCATGCAAGGATGATGGTGCCCAAAAGGGCCAGATGCCCGCCCCGCCTGTGGGCGTCTTCCAGGTGGAAGCCAAGGACGTGCCCTGGCCGGCCGAATTCCAGGCCCAGGCCTCCGGCTCCCGCTCCGTCGAAGTGCGCGCCCGTGTGCAGGGCATCATCGAGAAGCGTCTGTACCGCGAAGGCGAGTTCGTCAAGGCCGGCCAGATCATGTTCCAGATCGAGCGTGACCAGTACGAGGCCGCCGTCCAGCAGGCCGAGGCCCAGTACGACAGCGCCAAGCGCGAATGGAACCGTGTGCGCCCCCTGTTTGCCAAGAACGCTGTTTCCCAGAAGGACCGCGACAACGCCAAGGCCGCCTATGACAACGCCAGGGCCGCCCTGCGTGCCGCCAGGATCAATCTGGACTACTGCCAGGTGGTGGCCCCCGTGTCCGGTTACAGCTCCAAGGAAAGCTTCACGCCCGGCAACCTGGTCAGCAACAACTCCCTGCTGACCTATGTGGACCAGACCGATCCCATGTACATCGACTTTTCCATCGCCGCGCCGCAGCACATGCGCCGCCAGCAGCTGGCCGCCCAGGGCCGCCTGCGCTTCCCCGAAGGCAATGTCTACAAGGCCCGGCTGCGCCTGCTGGACGGCAGCATGTACCAGGGCGAAGGCCAGGTGGACTTCATCGACAGCCGCGTGCAGCCCGAGACCGGCGTGGTGCAGGCCCGTGCCTCTTTCGTCAACAGCGACGGCCAGATCATGCCCGGCCAGTATGTGCGCATCTTCATGGACGGCGACGTGCTGGTCAATGCCGTGCTCATCCCCCAGAAGGCCGTGCTCATCACCCAGAAGGGCTCCTTCGTCATGACCCTGGACAAGGACAATGTGGTCGGCACCCAGAAGGTGGAGGTCAGCGAGACCATCGGCGACATGTATCTGGTGGATTCCGGCCTCAAGGGCGGGGAACGCATCATCTGTGAAGGCATGATCAAGGCCCGCCCCGGCGCCAAGGTCAGCATCATGGGTGACGGCCAGGCCCAGCAGGGGCAGGCCGCCCAGAAGAGCGCTCAGAAGTAGGTGATGGTCCATGGCAGCTTCGGCAAAACCAAATATCTTCCTGCGCAGACCGATCCTTTCGTCGGTCATCTCCATCGTGATCACCCTGGTGGGCGCGCTGGCCATGAAGGCCCTGCCCATCGCCCAGTATCCTGAACTGGTGCCGCCCACGGTCAACGTGACGGCCTTCTATCCCGGCGCCTCGGCCGAGACCATCGCCAGCACCGTGCTGGCCCCCCTGGAAGTGAACATCAACGGCGTGGAAAACATGCTCTACATGACGTCCACGGCCTCCTCGGGATCCGGCCAGGGCTCCATCAACGTCTATTTCAGTCTGGGCTCCGACCCGGACATGGCCCTGGTCAACGTCAACAACAAGGTCAACCTGGCCCAGACCACCCTGCCCGAGACCGTGCGCCTGCAGGGCGTGCAGGTGACCAAGCGTTCGCCGGCCATGCTGCAGGTCATCGCCCTGTACTCGCCTGACGGCCGTTATGACGCCGTGTACCTGCACAACTACATGCAGGTGAACGTGGCCGACGAACTCAAGCGCGTGCCCGGCGTGGGCGACGTGACCGTGTTCGGCTACATGGACTATTCCATGCGCATCTGGCTCGTCCCGGACAAGCTGGCCAAGTACGGCGTCACCGTGGGCGAGGTCTCGGCGGCCATCCAGGAACAGAACTCGCAGTTCTCGCCCGGCCGTCTGGGCGACGCGCCCATGCCCGACACGGCCCAGCTTTCCTGGCAGATCGACACCAAGGGCCGTCTGGCCACGCCCGAGGAGTTCGGCGAGATCATCATCCGCACCGGCGAGGACAGCGCCATGCTGCGCCTCAAGGACGTGGCCCGCATCGAGATGGGCGGCAAGGACTACAGCGTCAGCAGCGAATACAACGGCATGGTGGCCCGCGGCATGGGCATCTATCTGCTGCCCGGCGCCAATGCCATCGCCACCGGCAACGCCGTCACCGCCCGCCTCAAGGAGCTGGAAAAGAACTTCCCCGAAGGCGTGGCCTACAAGGTCATCGTGGACACCAACGAATTCGTCATGGAATCCATCAACGAGGTGATCCATACCCTGGTGGAAGCCATGATCCTGGTGTTCATCGTGGTCTTCGTCTTCCTGCAGAGCTGGCGCGCCACCCTCATCCCCTGCATCGCCGTGCCCGTGTCCATCATCGGTACCTTCGCGGGCATGTACGCCCTGGGCTACACCATCAACACCCTGACCCTGTTCGGCATGGTGCTGGCCATCGGTATCGTGGTGGACGACGCCATCGTGGTGCTGGAGAACGTGGAACGCATCATGAGCACCGAGCACCTGCCGCCCAAGGAAGCCACGGCCAAGGCCATGAGCGAAGTGACGGCCCCCGTTATCGCCATCGTGCTGGTGCTCTGCGCCGTGTTCATCCCCGTGTCCTTCATGGGCGGTCTGGCGGGCCAGATGTACAAGCAGTTCGCCATCACCATCTCGGTGTCCGTGGTGCTCTCGGGCATCGTGGCCCTGACGCTGACCCCGGCCCTGTGTTCCCTGCTGCTCAAGCCGCACGCGCATGACCATCAGCCGGCCAGGCCCTTCGTCATCTTCAACTACTTCTTCGGCAAGACCACGCACCGCTATGTGCGCGCGGTGCGCTTCATCAAGGACCACGGCCTCGTCTCCATGGTCCTCTTCGGCTGCATGATCGCCAGCCTGGTCTTTCTGTTCCGGGTGGTCCCCAGCGGCCTGGTGCCCAACGAAGACCAGGGCTACATCCTGGGCATGACCATCCTGGACGACGGCGCCGTGCAGAACCGCACCCGCGACGTGACCCGCGTGGTGGTGGATACCCTGCGCAAGAATCCGGTCGTGGAAACGGTCATGACCCTGAACGGCCTGGACATCACCTCCATGTCCACCAAGAGCAACTACGGCACCTTCTTTGCCGTGCTCAAGCCCTGGAGCGAGCGCAAGACGCCCGAAAGCAGCGCCGACGCCATCAGCGCCAAGGTGCTGGGCGTGACCATGATGCAGCCCGAAGCCGTGACCATCGGCTTCACGCCACCGCCCATCAGCGGCATGTCCACCACGGGCGGTTTCGAAGGCTACATCCAGATGCGCGGCGACGGCACCATCTATGACCTGGAGAACACGGCCAACGCCTTCGTGGCCGAGGCCACGTCCCGGGACGAGAACGGCCGGCCCAAATATCCGGCCATCGGGAGCCTGCGCAGCCTGTTCTCCACCGGCGCCCCGCAGCTCTACGCCAACCTGGACCGCGAGCGCTGCAAGGACATGGGCATCAGCATCAGCGATGTCTTCACGGCCATGAACGCCACCTTCGGCGCGCTCTACGTCAACGACTTCAACTACCTGGGCCGTACCTTCCAGGTGCGCCTCCAGGCCGAGGCCGATTACCGCGTGCTGCCCGAGTCCCTGCATGATGTCTATGTGCGGACCAGCAAGGGCGACATGGTGCCCCTGGACGCCATCATGACCCTGGAACGCCGCACGGCGCCCCAGACCATGGAACGCTACAACGTGTTCCCCGCCGCCCACCTCATGGGCGAACCGGCCGCCGGCTATTCTTCCGGCCAGGCCCTGGAAGCCATGGAACAGGTGGCCGCCAACATGCTGTCCAGCGATTACGGCCTGGGCTGGGTCGGTTCGGCCCTGCAGGAAAAGCTGGCCAGCGCCGATACCACCATCATCTTCGTGCTGGCGCTGGTCATGGTCTTCCTGATCCTGGCCGCCCAGTACGAAAGCTGGTCGCTGCCCCTGGCCGTGCTCACGGCCGTGCCTTTCGGCGTGTTCGGGGCCCTGGTGGCCACCTGGCTGCGCGGCCTGTCCAATGACGTGTACTTCCAGGTGGCCCTGGTCACCCTGGTGGGCCTGGCCGCCAAAAACGCCATCCTGATCGTGGAATTCGCCGTCGAGGCCTGGCGCGGCGGGCGCAGCCTGGACGTGGCCGCCATGCACGCGGCGCGCCTGCGCTTCCGTCCCATCGTCATGACCTCGCTGGCCTTCATCCTGGGCTGCGTGCCGCTGGCCATCAGTTCCGGCGCCGGTGCCAACAGCCGTCACGCCATCGGCACCGCCGTGGTGGGCGGCATGCTGGCCGCAACCTGCATCGCCACGCTCTTCGTTCCCTACTTCTTCCGCAGCATCATGCGGATCTCCCTGAAGCTGCAGGGCAAGAAGGATCCCAACGAAGGCAAGAAAAGCTTCGACGAGGAGGAGGATATATGACCCCCCTGCTGAAAGCGGGCCTGACGCTGGTGCTGTGCCTGGCCGTCACGGGCTGCTCTCTGGCCCCCGACTATAAACGTCCCGAGCAGGACATCCCCAAGGAGTGGCGTTCCGTGGATCTGGGGCCCAGTCCGCTGAACACCGACTGGTGGACCCGCTTCAATGATCCCGTGCTCAACGCCCTGGTGGAAGAAGCCCTGAAGAACAACCAGGATCTGGCGGAAAGCCTGGCCAATATCGACTCCGCCGCGGCCAAGCTGGGCGTGGGCACCAGCCAGCTCGCCCCCACGGTGAGCGGCGCCGGTGCGGCCACCTCGCAAAGCAGCTCCACCAAGGTCGCCAATTACAGCGACATAGCGGACCGCTCCTATGTCAACTATCAGGGCCAGCTCTCGGCCAGCTGGGAACTGGACTTCTGGGGCAAGTACCGCAACAACTACACCATGCTGTCGGACGTGCTGCTGAACACCGTGGTCAGCCACGAGGCCCTGCGCCTTTCCGTGGCCAGCCAGACGGCCCAGAGCTACTTTGCCCTGCTGGCCCTGGACATGCAGCTGGCCACGGCCAAGCGCACCCTGCGCACCCGCGAGGACGCCTTCGGCATCTACACCAGCCGTTACCGCCAGGGCGACATCACGGAGCTGGACTGGCAGCGTGCCCGTGCCGAAGTGGAAACGGCCCGCGCCCAGGTGCACACGTCCCTGGTGGCCGTGGACAGCGCCGAAGCCAGCCTGGCCGTGCTGCTGGGCCGCTCGCCCCGCGACATCATGAACGCCGTCATGCCGCGCGGCGGCGACATCAGCAAGCTGCCGGCCCCGCCCGTGCTGCCCGCCGGCCTGCCGTCCGAACTGCTGGAGCGCCGCCCCGACGTGCGCGCCGCCGAATACATGATCATGGCCTACAACGCCAATATCGGCGTGGCCCGCGCCGAGTTCTTCCCGTCCATCTCCCTGACGGGCATGCTGGGCACCCTCAGCGCCAGCGTGGTGAACCTGTTCAGCGGGCCCGCGGGCGCCTGGAGCTACGGTGTGACGGGCTCCATGCCGCTGCTGGACTTCGGCCGCACCTGGTACAACGTCAAGGATGCCGAGGCCCAGAAGGAAGCGGCCATCGCCGTGTACCGCAAGACGGTGCAGAACGCCTTCAAGGACGTGCGCACGTCCCTCACCTCCCAGCGCGAGGCCGACGCCATCGTGGCCGCCAGCCAGGCCCAGGTGGACAGCCTGCGCCGCGCCGTGGAGATCGCGCGCCTGCAGTACGACAACGGCTATACCGACTATCTGACCGTGCTGGATGCCGAACGCCAGCTGTTCAGCGCCGAGCTGAGCCTGGCCAATGCCCTGCGTGACCGCCTCAATGCCGTGGTCAGCGTGTGCATGGCCCTGGGCGGCGGCTGGCAGGATCCCAACGTCAAGCCGTCCTTCCCGGTGGCTGACGCGGAAGAGCTGGTCAAGATCCATGACGCCGCCGGCCAGAAGGCCTCCCAGCCCGCGGCCGCTCCTGCCAAGGAGCAGCCCGCCGCCAGGCAGTAGGCACTTCCGGTTCCGAAGATCCGCAGGAAGGGCGCTTTCGGGCGCCCTTCCTTTTTTCGTGCCCGTTGCCGGGAGGGGAGCGGAAAAGGCGAAATGGCCATCACGGGCCATCCCGCGGGGCAGGGGACGGTCTTTGATCCGTCATCGGAGCTTTCTCCATGCTCTGGCCTCTCCCCTGCGGGGCAGGGGACGGCCTGCGGCGGGCATGTCTTTACAAGCCGGCGGCATGGCGGATATCCTGCATCCATGCTGCATATGGTACGTTTGTTTTTGGCTTCCCTGTCCCTGTCCTTCCTGGTGGTCTCCCTTGCGTCCGGGCCGGTCATGGCGGCGGAGAAGGGCAGGGCGCCCCAGGCCCCGGCGGGCAAGGCCGCTGCGGGCAGCGGCAAGGGCGGGCAGGCCTGGAGCTTCGGCACGTCCCGCGACAGGAACGATGCCCTGTGGCATGACGGCGTGGAGACGGAATCCCTGCACAAGCGGGCCATCGGCCGGGACAGGGGCAATTCCTCCAGCATCGAGCATGCCCTGCGTGAGGCCGACCGTCAGGCCAGGGCCGAGTCCCGCAAGGCCAGGGAGGCCGAAAGGGAAGCGGAGGAAAAAAGCCGTCTCGGCATGAACATCCGGCGCGACGACTCCGTTTGGCGTGCGGAACTGCCGTCGAGCGAGGCCCGTCCCGACGAGGCGCGGCCCCTGGAACGGCGGCATGTGGTCCGGGCCTATGCCGATGTCATGGACAGCGACGACGCCTCGCTGACCATCGGCCCGGAACTGATGCTCAGGGACGAGCACAATGAATGGGGCAAGAAATCCCGGCCCGAGGAGAATGAGCCTTCCCTGGGGCTCGGCATGCAGTTCAGTCTTGATTTTTGACGCCGGCGGGGCCGGATGGCCCCGGTGCTCCGGCCATGCCTGTGCCCGCGCTGCGCGGGCGGGAGGCTGCGGCTGGATGGCGGCGCGCCGCAAAAGGAAAGGGGGACGGCCTGACAGGCCGTCCCCCTTTGGTGTCCCATGCCCGGCTTTGCTCCGGGCGCTGTCTCCGTCCGCCCCCTGGCAAGGAGTGAGGGAGGCAGGCAGGCGGACGGACTACCGGGCGGAGGTCTCTTCCGGCTCGTGCGGCAGGGCTTCCCTGCCGTGGAGACGGGTGATCCAGATGGTGCTCAGGCTGCTGATGACCGCCGCGACCAGCAGGTACCCGCAGAGGTACCAGGGCTGGCCGGCGTTGCTGCTGACCAGCATGGTGGCGATCATGGGGGTCAGGCCCGAAGCGAAGATCCCGGAGAACTGGTAGATGAAGGAGACCGCGGAGTAGCGCACCGTGGGCTCGAAACTGCCGGAGAACAGGCT
Source organism: Desulfovibrio piger (assembly GCF_900116045.1). Lineage (NCBI taxonomy): Bacteria > Pseudomonadati > Thermodesulfobacteriota > Desulfovibrionia > Desulfovibrionales > Desulfovibrionaceae > Desulfovibrio > Desulfovibrio piger. The sequence continues at coordinate 1,673,418 of NZ_LT630450.1, read as the reverse complement.
GGACATGGTGGCGTAGGCCGCGCCGTAGATGATGCCGAAGGGCAGGGCGATGGCCAGGAAGACCAGCAGCACGTTGTGGCTGTAGTTGTGCAGCACCCAGAAGGTGGGGTAGGCCGTGATGCCCAGCAGGATGGCGGCGATGCCGAAGATGCGGGCACGGCCCCAGGTGTCGGCGCGCATGCCCCAGAAGGGGATGGCCACGGCCATGACGGCGGCGGCGCCCACGATGATGAACAGGCTCACGGTCTTGTCCAGGCCGCAGGAGCCGGTCAGATAGGTCAGGGAGAACACGCCGAACACGTTGAAGGCGATGCCTTCCACGAAGCGGGCGCCCACGCAGGCCGTGAGGGTGCGGGGATAATGCTTGAAGGCGGCAAGGATGGGGTACTTGACCTGCTCGGTCTTCTTCCTGGCGGAGGAGAAGTCCTGGGTCTCCTGGACGGAGATGCGGATGTAGGCGCCCACGCCCACCAGCACGGCGCTGAGGATGAAGGCCACACGCCAGCCCCAGGCCAGGAAGGCCTCGTCGCTGAGGAAGAAGGACAGCAGGCCGATGACGCCGGAGGCCAGCATCAGGCCCAGGGCCAGGCCCACCTGGGGCAGGCTGCCGTAGAAGGCGCGCTTGTGGGGCGGCGCGGATTCGAAGGCCATGAGCACGGCACCGCCCCATTCACCACCGATGCCGATGCCCTGGGCCAGACGGCAGAGGACCAGCAGGATGGGAGCCAGGATGCCGATGGTCTCATAGGAGGGCACCAGGCCGATGCCTACCGTGGCCACGCCCATGATCTCCAGGGTCAGGACCAGCATCTTCTTGCGGCCCAGCTTGTCACCGAAGTGGCCGAAGACGATACCCCCAAGCGGACGGGCCACGAAACCCACGGCAAAGGTGGCGAAGGCCAGGACCGTGCCCACCGTCGGGTCGAAGTCAGGGAAGTAGATCTTGTTGAAGACGATGCCGGCCACGACACCGTACAGGAAAAAGTCATACCATTCGATGACCGCGCCGATGAGGGAGGAGATGACCACGCGGCGCAGGTTCTGCTGGCAGTGTCCGTTGTTGGGAGTATCGCTCATTCTCGTTGCTCCTTGGGGTGCTGCTAGGCCAGTTTCAGGACCTTGCGGGCGTTTTCGTACATGATCTTGCCGCGCACTTCGTCGGTGAAGGGGAAGGCGGCATAGGCGTCCAGGGCGTCACGCAGCTCGATGAAGGGGTGGGCGCTGGCAAAGAGCACCTTGTCGCTGATGGTGGTGCACATGGCCTTCACATAGGTCTCCACCTGGGGGGAGCGCTCGTATTCGGAAATGTCCATGTAGACGTTGGCGTTGCGCTGGCAGGTGTAGATGGCCGCATCCACGAAGGGATAGCCGCCGTGGCTCATGATGAGGGTCAGCTCGGGGAAGTCGCGGGCCACCTTGTCCACGTCGCGGGGGTCGGCGTATTCCAGGATGGCGCCGGGCACGCACGGCGGGGGAGCCATGGTGATGAAGACGGGCACGTCCAGTTCGCAGCACTTGGTGTACAGGGGGTAGAAGCGGGCATCGCTGGCGGGCATGTGGGCCAGATAGGGGTCGATGGCGATGCCCTTCATGCCGTATTCCCGGACGACCTTCTCGATCTCGCGCACGGCGGCCATCTTCTTGTGGGGGTCGATGCCCCAGAGGCCCACGAACTTATCGGGATAGGCGCGGCAGAATTCGAGCACGCTGTTGTTGTTGGCCGGGAAACCGTAGGTGGTCTCGGCGTCGCGGCCGGTGATGACGCCCAGTTCCACGCCCATAGCGTCGAGGTCGGCCACGATCTCGTCCAGGGGCTGGGGCTTGCGCTGGTCGAAGCCGATGACCTCACAGGCGGCCTTGAACATGGTGCTGTTCTTGATGCCGTTGATGATCTCCGGCGTGTTGGGCCGGAAGCGGAAGTCGATAACGTTCATATCTGTCTCCATGCGATCCTTCGGGAAGAAGGGGTTATCGATGCGGGCACAGGAGCCTTCGTGCTGTTGGCGGCAGATCCTCCGGTGAACAGCGGCCCATGTGATTTCTTTCCTTTGCAGGAGACGTGCCAAAATAATTTCCTGATTATTCAATAAATTATAAGAAAATTTGGCGGATTTTATAAGGGATTTACAAAAAAGTGGGTGCAATCCTGCATCGCCCGGGACGGGGTCGCAAAAGTGCAAGGAAAAAGGATTTTGATGTTTTTGCAAAATAAATCAGCAGGATGGATACTAATTTCCCGCACTGCCGCCAGAAAATACTAACCAGAATCGTTAGCCCGGATGCAAATATGCAGCCTGTTTTGCCATGCCGCCGTGAAAGGAGCCCGTGGTAATGCAAAAATGCATCATCGGGATGGCGGCGGATGTGGCGATAAAAATCACAAGCCCGCCGGGCAAAAAAAAAGCGGAGGAACCGGATGTTCCTCCGCTTTCGTGAAGCCTGCCCGGCGGGCGGCCGGATGCCTGTCCGCCCGGTCCCGGGAGCGTCAACGCACCAGCAGCAGCGGCACGGACGGGCAATAGGTGATGATGCCCAGCACGGCGAGCAGCAGGGCGATCATGGGCAGCACGGCCACGGCGATCCTTTCGATCCGGGCCTGTGCCACGCCCGAGGCCACAAAGAGGTTGACGCCCACCGGCGGGGTCAGGAAGCCGATGGCCAGGTTGACCACCATGATGATGCCGAAGTGCAGGGGCGAGACGCCCACACCGGTGACCACGGGCAGCAGGATGGGCGTCAGGATGACGATGGCGGCCAGGGCCTCCATGAACACGCCCACGATGAGCAGCAGCACATTGATGAGCAGCAGGATGATGATCCTGCTCTCGGTGATGCCGAGCATCCAGCGGGCGATGGTGCCGGGCACGTCTTCGATGGTCATGATGTTGCCGAACAGGGTGGCCATGGCCATGAGCACGATGATGACGGACGAGGTCTCGCACGATCTCACGCAGGACGCGCAGACGCTTTTGAAGTCCATCTCGCGGTACAGGAACACGCCCACGATGAGGCCGTAGAAGGCGGCCACGGCCGCGGCTTCGGTGGGGGTCATGATGCCGCCGTAGATGCCGCCCAGCACGATGACCGGCACCACCAGGGCCCATTTGGCCTCCCAGAAGGCCCCGCCCAGGGTGCGCCAGTTGCGCTCCTTCTGCTCACCGCGCCAGCCGTGCTTTCTGGCGTGGAAGTAACAGTAGAGCATGAGCACGAGGCCGGTCAGGATGCCGGGGACGATGCCGCCCATGAACAGGTCGCCGATGGAGACCTGCGAGGAGACGCCGTAGACCACGAAAGGGTTGCTGGGCGGGATCATGACGCCCACGCAGCCGGCGGCGGCCACGAGGGCGGCGGCAAAGAACCTGTCGTAACCGCGCTCGATCATGGCCGGGATGGTCAGGGCGCCGATGGCGGCCACGGTGGCGGGGCCGGAACCGGAGATGGCGCCGAAGAACATGCAGGTCACCACGGCGGTCAGGCCGATGCCGCCGTAAAGGCCGCCCACGATCTCGTCGGCCAGGTCCAGCAGGCGTTTGCTCAGGCCGCCCGCGCCCATGTATTCCCCGGCCGCGATGAAGAAGGGGATGGCCATGATGGGGAAGCTGTCGATGGACGTGAAGCAGACCTGGGCCATGTATTCGATGGGCAGTGTCTGGGAACAGATGATGGTGGCCAGGGTGGCCAGGCCCAGGCTGATGGCGATGGGCACGCCGATGACGCAGAGCAGGGCGAAATAGCCGAACAGCACCGGCAGCGGCTCAAGGTAATCCGCCAGGTACCAGGGGCTGATGATGGCCGCGGCAAGGGCGAAGCCCAGCAGGGAGTCCAGCGGGCCGCAGACGCGCACCTGGCCCTGGATGCGCTGCAGCAGGCGCAGGCACATGAGCCCGAAGCCCAGGGGCAGGACCAGGTACGGCACCAGGAAGGGGATGCGCAGGGCCGTGGTGTGCTGGGGGAAGGTCAGCAGGCGTTCGATCTGGCCCCAGCCGAAATAGGCGATGACGCCGGTCAGGACGAGGAACAGGCTCTCGACGATGATCCAGCTGATGTTCTGCAGGCGCTCCGGCAGTCTGTCATAAAGGATGTCGACACGGATGGAGGACCGCTTCCTGATGGCCGCGGAAAGGGCCAGATAGGAGATCCAGATGAAGATGTAGCGGGAAAGCTCTTCGGTCCAGACAGCGGCGCCGGCGCGCTCGATGAACTGTGTGATGATGTAACGGTAGATGACCTGCCAGGTGATGAACAGGATGATGGCGAGCAGGCCCGTCACCATGAAAATTTTTTCAAAATTTTCGTTGAGCCAGGGGAAGAGCCCGCTTTTGCCTTGCACATTTTCACGCATGACGAACCTCGGTGTAAGCGCAAAAGGAGTCCTGCGCGCGGCCTGTGTCCACGCGCAGGAGGGAACGGCTGAAAGGCTTACTTCTGGGTCTCTTCCAGAAGCTGCAGGATGTCGGCCGGCACTTCCCGGGCGAAGGCCTCGTAGGCGGGGCGGGTCCTGGCCTTGAGCTCGGCGCGCTCGGCATCGGTCAGCATGTGGATCGTGATGCCGCGGTCACGGAAGGCCTGCCAGGCCTTTTCTTCCAGCGCCACGCTTTCCTTGCGCTGCCAGTCGCTGGCTTCCCTGGCGGCTTCGCGCAGGATCCCCTGCTGTTCGGGGGTCAGGCTGTCCCACTTCTTCTTGTTCATCAGCAGGACGTGCATGGAGTAGTTGTGCTCGGAGTTGACGGCGTACTTCAGCACTTCGGTGTGCCTGGCGTCGTTGAGCAGGGAGAAGGTGTTGCCTTCGGCGTCCACGGTGCCCTGCTGCAGGGCGGTGTAGGTCTCGCCCCAGGCGATGGGGGCGGGGTTCATGCCCAGTTCGGTGGCCACGGCCACTTCCACGGGGGAGTCGGTGGTACGCACCTTGAGGTTCATCAGGGACGCGGCGTCTGTCAGCGGCTTGCTGGCGGCCACGAAGTTGCGGTAGCCGAATTCGGAGAACATCAGGGTCTCAAGGCCGATCTTGCGGGAAGCCTCGCGCAGGGCGTCGCCCAGCCTGCCTTCGTCCAGGGCCTTGTACAGGGCCTGCTGGTGGGCCGGGGAGGTCACATAGGGCAGGTCGATGGCCATGTACGCCTTGGAGAAGCTGGCCAGGTTGGGGGTGGAGCTGGAGGAAAGGTCCAGGGTACCGGCCTGGGCGGCCTCGGTGGTCACACGGTCACTGCCCAGCTGGCAGTTGGGGAACAGCTGGATGCGGATCTTGCGATGGCTTTTTTCCTCCACCAGCTGCTTGAATTTTTCATAGCCCACGGTGACGTTGTTGCCGGGAGCCATGGGATGACCGAGACGCAGGACCAGCGGACGTTCCGCCAGGGCGGCGGTGCTGAAGCCAAGGATCAGGGCCAGGGCCAGAGCCAGAACAGTACGTTTACGCATGCACACCTCACATGGTTTATGGGGACACAAGACGGTTGCTTGTGCATAATTTCTCAAATCCGCGGATGCGTCTTCTCCGCCGAATCTAGGCGAGCAAAATTTTTTTTTCAACAAGCACCAGTTTTTTTAAGGATTTATCTTTTTATTCTGATAACTGTTCGTGATAAGATGCTGCAAAAGTGCATCATTTGGGGGGATGGAAAATTCAGGAGGGGAGTTTTTTCGATATGTCGGCCACACGGGTGCCTGCGGACGGAAGAAGGCCTTGGGGATGCGACCGGCCATGCCGCCGATGATGCATTTTGGAATCTTCGGCCCCCGAAAAAGCTGTGAAAAAAATTTTTAGGCGCAAAAATGCATCATCCGGGGATGTTTGTGGGGGATGGTGAAAAAATATCTTTTAAATACGGTGTGTTATTGAATTGGCACAGGCATTGCTATTTATTTCGCAAGCGATTCGTCGCGACATAGTCAAACACCCTTCAAGAGGAGAACGGATATGTCCCAGACTGTTTGCGAATGCAGATCCCCCCAGGAACAGCGCCTGCTCGACAAGATCGAAGGCAAGGTCGACCGCTTCCGCGCCACCCATGAGCGCGTGTTCCGCATGCTGGAACGCTTCGACGGCATGAAGCCCCGTATCGACATCGAACGCGCCCTGTACTTCACCCAGTCCATGCAGGTGACCGAAGGGCAGCCCCTGGTGCTGCGCTGGGCCAAGGCCCTGATGCACATCGCCCGGAACATCACCGTGTATGTGCAGGATGACCAGCTGCTGCTGGGCCGCGCCGGCTGCGACGGCCGTTACGGCATCCTGTACCCCGAACTGGACGGTGACTTCCTGGACATGGCCGTGAAGGACCTGCCCACCCGTGCCACCTCGCCTGCCACCATCACCGCTGAGGACGCCAAGCGCGTCATCGAGGAGATCGCCCCCTACTGGAAGGGCAAGACCTACCACGAAGCCCTGGCCGCCGCCCTGCCGCCCGAGATCCACAAGCTGACCTACGACGATCCCAAGGGCCTGATCTCCCGCTTCATCGTCAACGAGACCTCCTCGTTCCGTTCCTCCATCCAGTGGGTGCATGATTACGGCAAGATCCTGAAGCGCGGCTTCAACGACATCAAGCGCGAGGCTGAGGAAAAGCTGGCCGCCCTCGATCCCGCCAGCGCCACGGACATGTGCGAGAAGAAGCCCTTCCTGGATGCCGTGGTGATCGTGTGCGACGCCATCGTGCTGTGGGCCAGGCGCCATGCCGACGAAGCCCGCAAGGTGGCCGAAAAGACCGATGATCCCGTCCGTAAGGCCGAGCTGCTGCGCATGGCCGCCAATGCCGAACGCGTGCCCGGCGAGCCCGCCCGCGACTTCTGGGAAGCCTGCCAGAGCCAGTGGTTCGTGCAGATGTTCTCCCGTATCGAGCAGAAGACCGGCACCACCATCTCCAACGGCCGCATGGACCAGTACCTGTACCCCTACTACCAGCAGGACATCGAGAACGGCAGCCTGGACAACAAGAAGGCCATCGAGCTGCTGGAATGCATGTGGGTGGGCATGGCCGAATTCATCGACATGTACATCTCCCCCTGCGGCGGCGCCTTCAACGAAGGGTATGCCCACTGGGAAGCCGTGACCGTGGGTGGCCAGACCCCCGACGGCCGCGACGCCACCAACGAACTGACCCATCTGATCCTGAAGTCCAAGCGCGAATTCCCGCTGCACTACCCCGACCTGGCCGCCCGCATCCACAGCCGCTCGCCCGAAAGCTACCTGTGGGACGTGGCCGAGACCATCAAGGACGGCTCCGGCTTCCCCAAACTGATCAACGACGAGGAAGTCGTGCCCCTGTACGTGTCCAAGGGGGCCTCCTTTGAAGAAGCCCTGGATTACGCCGTGTCCGGCTGCACCGAGGCCCGCATGCCCAACCGCGACACCTTCACCTCCGGCGGTGCCTACATCAACTTCGCCGCCGCCGTGGAAATGGTGCTGCGCAACGGCCGCATGAAGAAGTACGGCGACATCGTGCTGGGCGAAGAGACCGGCGATCCCCGTGACTTCAAGACCTGGGACGAATTCTGGAACGCCTATGTGAAGCAGCACATGCTGTTCCTGCGCACCGCCTTCACCCAGCAGTACATCGTCAACAACCTGCGTGCCCGGCACTTCGCCCAGCCCATGGGCTCCGCCATGCACGACCTGTGCATGAAGCACTGCATCGACCTGCACCAGACCCACATCCCCGAAGGCATCGACTTCGGTTACTTCGAATACATGGGCCTGGGCACCGTGGTGGACTCCCTGTCCGCCATCAAGAAGCTGGTGTTTGAAGACAAGAAGCTGACCATGGACGAAGTCATCAAGGCCATCGACGCCAACTTCGAAGGCTACGAGGACGTGAAGGCCCTGCTGAAGTCCGCTCCCTGCTACGGCAACAACGATCCCTATGCCGACAGCATCGGCCACGAGATCGACCGCCTTTCCGTGGAGTTCGCCGCCAAGTACAGCCAGAAGGACCTGGGCATGTTCTACAACGTGCGCTATGTGCCCTTCACCTCCCATGTGCCCTTCGGCAAGGTGGTGTCCGCCACCCCCAACGGCCGCGTGGACTGGTTCCCGCTGTCCGATGGTTCCTCCGCTTCCCACGGCGCCGACGTCAACGGGCCTACCGCCGTCCTGCTGTCCAACTACAACACCAAGAACATGGGCATGCGCGACCGCTTCGCCCGCATGCTGAACATCAAGTTCACGCCCAAGTGCGTGGAAGGCGAGCAGGGCACCGAAAAGCTCGTGTCCTTCATCCGCACCTTCTGCGACCTGAAGCTGTGGCATGTGCAGTTCAACGTGGTGAACAAGAGCACCCTGCTGGCCGCCCAGAAGGATCCCCAGAAGTACCGCAACCTGATCGTGCGCATCGCCGGGTACAGCGCCTACTTCGTGGACCTGTCCCCCGACCTGCAGAACGACCTCATCGCCCGTACCGAACACGATACCATCTAGTCCCGGTTGCCGGCGGCGGCCCTGTGCCGCCGCCGGCCTCTGTACCGCCTCCGGCTGCCCTGCGGGGAGGCCGGAGGCCTTGGCGTTTTCCCGCGCCTTCCCTGCCAACCCTCAACCTCTCCGGCGGTGACCCCGTGATCGAAAACAACAACGCGCGCGGCCTCGTTTTCAATATCCAGAAATATTCCGTGCATGATGGTCCCGGCATCCGTACCATCGTCTTCACCAAGGGCTGCGGTCTGCGCTGCCGCTGGTGCAGCAATCCGGAATCCCAGAACCGGGAGCCGGAGCTGGCCTACAACCAAGGCCGCTGCCTGGGGACGGACAAATGCACCCGCTGCTTCAAGGCCTGTCCCAACGGGGCCCTGTCCCGCCGCGAGGACGGCTTCGTGGCCATCGACCGCGGCAAATGCGCGGGCTGCAAGGACATGCCCTGTGCCGAAGCCTGTCCGGCCCAGGGCATCATCGTCTACGGCAAGCCCTATACCGTGGCCGAGGCCCTCAAGGTTGCGCAGGAAGATGCCATGTTTTATGCTCGCTCCGGTGGCGGCATGACCATCTCCGGCGGCGAGCCCCTGCTGCAGAGCGAATTTGCCCTCAACCTGCTGCGCCTGGCCCGTGAACGCCGTGTGAAGACGTGCATCGAGACCTGTGGTCTCGTCCCCACCGATGTGGTGCGCGAGGCGGCCCGGTACCTCAACCATGTGCTGTTCGACATCAAGCATATGGATCCCGAGGTGCACAAAAAGCATACCGGCATGCCCAACGACCTCATCCTGAAGAATTTCCAGACCCTGGTGACGGAGTTCCCCGGCCTGCCCGTCACGGCCCGTACGCCCGTCATCCCCGGGTTCAACGATCATGGTCCGGACATCAAGGCCATCTGTGACTTCCTCAAGCCCTTCGGGCATGTGAAGTACGAGATGCTGCCCTATCACCGTCTGGGCACACAGAAGTACACCTTCCTGGACCGTGTCCCCCCCATGGGTGACGTGACGCTGGACGACAAAAAGTTTGCCGCCCTGCAGAAGATCGCTGCCGCCACCCTGGGGGATCGGGTTATCATCCCCCGTTAGGCCGGGCTTTCGCGCACGCGCAAGGGTCCGTCTTCCGGGGGCGGGCCCTTTTTTTGTCTTTTCTGCCTTTCCAAGGAGCGGCTATGGTCAACTGGCACAAATTCTTCACGTCCATCCTCGACACCATTTCCGACGGCGTCTTCATTTCCGACGCCGTGGGCACCACCCTGTATGTGAACCAGATGTATGCCGATCTGGTGGGGGTGCCCGCGCGGGAGCTGCGGGGCAAGAATGTGCGCGACCTGGTCAGCGAGGGCCTTTTCGACCTGGCCCTGAACCCCGAGGTGGTGCGCACGGGCAAGCCGGCCACCTATATGCAGAAGCTCAAGGACGGCAAGAACGTGGTCATTTCGGGCGCGCCCGTCTTTGACGACAAGGGCCGGGTCTGCCTGGTGGTCACCTTCGTGCGGGACGAGACCCGCCTGGCCGAGCTCAACGAGCAGACCGGCGAACAGCGCAGGCTCATCAAGGAGATCAACGACAAGCTGGCCTTCGTGGCCCAGTCCCAGGGGCGGGACCTGGAACCCGTCTTTGCCAGCAGCGCCATGCAGTCGGTGGCCCTGGAGCTCAAGCGTTACGCCAGCACCGATGCCACGGTGCTCATCATGGGCGAGACCGGCGTGGGCAAGGACGTGTTCGCCCGCCTGACCCACCGCTGGAGCCGCCGCAAGGACAAGATCCTGCTCAAGGTGGACTGCGGCGGCATCTCCGAGACCCTGACGGAATCGGAGATCTTCGGCTATGTGCCCGGGGCCTTCACCGGCGCGTCCAGCAAGGGCAAGCCCGGCTATTTCGAGATCGCCGACGGCAGCACCATCTTTCTTGACGAAGTGGGCGAGCTGCCCCTTTCCATGCAGACCCGCCTGCTGCGCGTGCTGCAGGACAACGAGATCGTGCGCGTGGGCAGCTCCCAGCCCCGCAAGGTGGATGTGCGCATCATCGCCGCCACCAACCGCGATCTTGAGGAATGCGTGGAGGCCGGCACCTTCCGCCGCGACCTGTTCTACCGCCTCAACGTGGGCACCGTGCGCATCCCGCCCCTGCGCGAGCGGCCCGAGGACGTGCGCGTGCTGGCGGAGCTCTTTTTGCGCCAGTACACCACCAAGTACCGCAAAAAGCTGGCCTTCATGGACATCACCCTGGACATGCTGGCCCGGTACCGCTGGCCGGGCAACGTGCGCGAACTGCAGAACCTGGTCCACAGCCTGGTCATCACCCGGCAGGGCCCCCGCATCTCGCCCCGCGACCTGCCGTCCAGCATCAGCGGCCTGCACGACGAGAGCGGCGGCCATCTGGATGCCGTGCTCACGCAGGCCCGGCCCCTGCGCGAGATCATCGCCGACATGGAGCGGGATTTTTTGCGCCGGGCCATCGAGGTGCACGGCTCCGTGCGCCGGGTCTCGGAGCTGTTCCAGGTCAACCGCAGCACCATTTTCCGCAAGCTCCAGGGCGGCAAGGGGAATGCCGGGGAGGGTGGCCCGGCCTCCTGATCCCGTGTCACCCGCGGCGGCGGTCCGGCCGCACGGCACAAAAAAAGGCGCTCCCCGGGGGGAGCGCCTTTTGGCGTTGCGGGGAAAGCCCGGGCTAGGCCTGGGCCCCGTCCTTCTGCGTGTTGCGCCGGCGCAGCACCAGCATGGTCACCACCATGAAGACCAGGCCGGAGGCGAAGCCGGGCAGCAGGCTGCCGTGCATGAGGCCGGAGACCATGTAGCCCACCGCGCTGCTGGCCGCCACCACACAGGCATAGAGCATCTGGGTGGAGACGTGTTCCAGATGGGCGCAGCCCGCGCCGGCACTGGAGAGGATGGTGGTGTCGGAGATGGGCGAGCAGTGGTCGCCGAAGACGCTGCCGGCCAGGGTGGCGGACAGGCAGATCAGCACCAGGTTGGGATCCACGGCCTGGGCCACGGGCACCACGATGGGGATCAGGATGCCGAAGGTGCCCCAGGCGGTACCGGTGGAGAAGCTCAGGAAGCCGGCCACCACGAAGATGATGGCGGGCAGCAGGCCGCCGGAGATGCCGCCGTCGGCCACCAGGGTCTTGACGAAGAGCGGGGTCTGCAAAAGGTCGCGGCACACGCCGCTGATGGCCCAGGCCAGCACCAGGATGGTGTTGGCGGGCATCATGGCCTTCATGCCTTCACCGGCGCAGTCCATGAAGGACTTGAGGCTCATGAGGCCCCTGGGCACGAACATGAAAAAGGCCACGGTCAGGGCGCCGAAGGAGGCCCAGACAAGCGCCTTGGAGGCGCTGCAGTTGCCGAAGGCGGCGGCCAGGGTGTGGTAGGCGGGATCGCTGCCCCAGTAGCCGCCGCTGTAGAGCAGGGCCAGGACGGCGAAGACGATCAGGCTGCCGATGGGCACGAGCATGTCCATCAGGTGGCCCTTGGCGCTGGCGCCCATCTCGGCCTGTTCGGCATCCACATTGCCCAGTTCGCCCTGCTGGGCGCGCAGTTCGGCCTTGCGCATGGGGCCGAAGTCGAAGTCGGCCAGGCAGACCATGACCACCATGATGAGGGAGAACAGGGCGTAGAAGTTGTAGGGGATGGTGGCCACGAAGGCGGCAAAGTCGCTTTCAAAGGCGCCGGTGGCTTTCAGGTTGCTGCCCACGGCGGCGGCCCAGCTGGAGATGGGCGCGATGATGCAGATGGGGGCGGCGGTGGCGTCGATGATATAGGCCAGCTTGGCGCGGGAGATCTTGTAGCGGTCCGTCACCGGGCGCATGACCGTGCCCACGGTGAGGCAGTTGAAATAGTCGTCGATGAAGATGAAGGCCCCCAGGCCGCCGGTGGAGAGCATGGCCACGCGTTTGCTCTTGATGCGCTTGGTGGCCCAGTTGCCGTAGGCGCGTGTCCCGCCGGCGCGGGAGATGGTGAACACCAGCGCGCCCAGCAGGGTGCAGAAGATGATGATGTTGAAATCGACCTTGTTCACCATGGTGGTGAAGGCGATCTCCACGGGCTTGATGATCATGTCGCCCGTGCCCATGCCCAGGCAATAGATGACGGTGCCGCTGAGAATGCCGAGGAAGAGGGAGGAAATGACTTCCTTGGTGATCAGGGCCAGGGTGATGGCGATGATGGGCGGCAGCAGAGAGAGCCAGCCCGCGTCAAACGGATCCATGAACATGCTCCTGTCTTGAAGGTCTGGAAGGCGCAGCACCGCATACGGCTTGCCGGCATCCCCCGCCGGCGCGTGATCTTCCCGGTCGCGCTGGACTGCGTGCGCGGAAGTGTAGCATGCGCGCCCTGGAGCGGCAATACAAAACGGCCGGGAAAACCGGGACAGGGCGGGGAGCGGCTGTGAGAAAACGGGCCGCCGGGGGCCGGGAAGGGCCCCTTCTGCCCCCGGCATGCCGCTTACGCCCCGCTGGCGTGGCCGGGGCGGTGGGAAAGACGCCGCCACGGCAGGGGCGGGAGCGGTCAGGCGGCGGGGATGCGGTGCCCGGCCGGAGGAGCGCCCGGGGCGCTGCTGCCGTCAGGATGCCGGGCAGGACGTGAAGGGCAGGGCGGAAGTCAGCGGAGCAGATCGATGACCCGACAGCTGAAGATATCGGCAAACTGCTGGAGGCGGCGCAGGGAAAAATCATGCCGTCCTTTCTCCAGACGGCAGACGGTCTCGGTCGTCAGCGACAGAAGACGGGCCATCTCCTTTTGCGTGATCTTCAGCTGACGGCGCTGTCTGGCGATATTGCGGGCAGTCCGCAGGATAATGTCGTTTTCAGCCATTGCGGCACACTTGGGGCGGGACGGGGCCTCGCAGCCCCGCCCTCGCACGGGCTACAGGCTGATCTCGCCGTACCGGGCCTCGTACTGCTGGATGGCCTGCACCAGGGCGGCGGCCAGGCGCTTGGCGCTTTCGGGACTCATGCCGACGGCTTTTTGCGGCTGCACGGCCAGCACCGGGCCCTGCTGGTCGTTTTCCTGGCGGCTCACGCAGGCCGTGAGCAGGATCTCCCCGCGGGCAAAGGTGGTCTGGAAGGCATTGGCGTAGATGGTCTCCAGCGCAGGGGCGGGCAGCATGGCCACGCGCATCTGCGGCTGTTCCGGCTGCTGTTCAGGCTGTTGTTCCGGGGCGCGGCTGTTGGCGGGCGTCTTTTTCAGGGCGGGCATGGTCTTCTCCTATTTTTTGTTCGGGGCTTTGGCGGGCTTTTCCTTTTCCGCCGGAGCCTTCTCCCCGGGATCGTCAGCGTGGGTGCGGATGCTGACCTTGGGCAGTTCGGCGAATTGCACGCTGCCCGCATCCATGCGGCTGATGATCTCGGCGGTGATGTCCATGGACGCGGGGACGGCAAGGACGTTCTGGCGGGCCATGACGGCCACGTCGCCCTTGTCGGCGCGCCAGGCTTCGATCTGGGCCAGCATGTGCTTGCTGACCACGTCACGGGCGGCGGCCTGTTCCAGGGCCATCTGGCGCTGCAGCAGGGCCAGGCCCTGACGCAGCTCCTGCTGGCGTTTTTCCTCAGGACTTTTCTTCAGTTCTTCCTGATAGGCGGCCAGGCCGTTCTGCAGGATGGCCTGGACCTTGCCCAGGTGCTCGTTGGCCTGTTGTGCGGCCCTGGACTGGCTGAGGACGCGTTCCACGTCCACGCAGACCACATCGGGGCCTGTATCCAGGCAGCCGGACAGGGGCAGGGCCAGCATGAGGGCAAGACCGGACAGGAAACGGGAAAGGTGGCGCATGGATTTTTTCCTTGAAGGGTTGGGGTTAGTCGCCAGGCTGCAGGAGCTGGCAGAGGATCATGGTCAGGTGGGTGCCGATGAGGATGTTGATGGATGTCATGCGCGCGTCCTCCACGGTACGTCCGGGGCCGATTGGTATGGGCAGGGCCGGCCTCCCGGAAGGTGCGGAGACCGGCCCTGGCAAAACACGGCGGCCGCGACTCTCGACGGCCGCCGCGCAGGTTTGATGGTTAGAACTCGTAACGGAAGCTGCCGAACACACCGTGGCCGGTGGTGTTCTGGCCGGCCTGCAGGGTGTAGTTGACGCCGAAGCTCAGGTTGTCGTTGCCCATCTGGATGCCGACACCGCCCTGCCAGGTGAGGTAATCCATCATCTGGGTCTCCACCTCATAGGTACCGGGCAGGCCGGTGAAGGCCACGTCCTGCTTGGCCTTGATGTCGCCCGCGGCCGGGATCACGCTGAAGTCCACGCTGGGCTTGAAGAACCAGCCGCTGTCCAGGGTGAAGTCCTTGCTGAAGGTCACACCGATGGGGAAGGTCCAGATGTCCTGATGGAAACCGTCGCCTTCCAGCACCGTGCCGCCGTTGGTGTCCACATCATAGCCCCAGGTATTGAGGCTCATGTAGCGCACGCCGATATGCGGGATGATGTCCAGCACGCTGGTCTCCAGCTTGTATTCGGCACGCAGGCCGGCGCTGATGGCCGTGGCCTGCACGTCGGCTTCCAGGTCGCCCATGCCCATGCGGCCATCCATGTCCTGTTCCAGATCGTTCCAGGTGCTGGTGTAGGACACGTCGGCCATGAGGCCGAAGTTCTCGTAGTTCCAGCCGGCGTAGGCGCCCAGGCCCCAGAAGGTCATGCGGTTCTCGGTGCTGTTGAGGTCGCCGCCGCTGGATTCGGCATAGCCGCCGCCGATGTTGAAGGTGATACCGGCGCGGATGGCGTTTTCGAAGGTGTAGTCGGCACCCAGCGAGACGCCGCCCAGATTGCCGTTGAAGCCGTAATCAAGATTGCCGGCTTCCATGCCCCAGCCGTGCTGGTTCTGCCACAGGGGCGCGATCCACAGGGCGAAGCCGGTGGTGTTGCGGTCCACGATCTTGCCTTCGGCGTTCATGGCCTGCGCGCCGTCGGCCGGGTTGGCGAAGCCCAGACGGTTGACCACGGCATTGGTGCCCGCGTCGGAAGCCATCTTGGTCATCTGCGGCACGGCACCGGCAAAGGCCATGCGGGCCGCGCTTTCGATGGTGGAGGCAGCGGCCTGCTTGTCCGCGCCCAGGTAACGGTTGTCCGTGGCGCGGCTCAGGAAGCGCACGCCCATGGCATCGGCGTCGACATCGTTGAGCTGCTGGCCGTACAGCGTATTGACCGCGGTGGCCAGCTCATGGCTCAGGTTGGGGAAGACGGTGTGGGCGTCTGCGCTCACGCTCTTGAACACCGTGCCGTCTTCGAAGGTCAGGGTGACCATGTCGGAGCTGGTCAGCAGGTTGGCGTCCTTCCAGCCGGTGGCGGAGGCATTGGTATAGGAAGTGCCGTTGAAGGCAGTATCCGCATTGTCTGCATTCGCAATGACCGTATACGTTTGCCCGGCCACCGCGTCGGCAATGAGCAGCTTGGCGCCGTTCTGGACGTAGAGGTCCTTATCCGTGGTTTTAGCAAGATCAATAGCTGCTGTAGTACCATTGACGGTATTGCCGTTGACCACCAGCAGGGAGTTGTTACCGAAGTAGGCGTCCTGACTTACCGGGTTGCTACTGATGTTGCCAGAAGCATTGACACCGGCATCCACGACGATCTGGCCAGTGCTGGTAAGCTGAATGGGTTGCCCCACGGCCAGCATGGACTGGCCAGCGCCCAGCGTGAACTTACCGCTGCCGATGGCTGTTGTGGTGAAGCCCGCCTTCTGCGCCAGCTCCTGCAGATTGTCCAGACCGGAGGCCACATTGACGACGGAGCCGTCGCTCACCAGCAGTTTGGAACCAAGCTGATCATCTTTCAGACTGCGGATATTGCCGTACGAAGGGTCGAAGAAAAGCACGCCGCCGGTAGCCTGTACCGTACCCAGATCAGCAACAGTATTGGTGATGTTCAACAGACCGTTCGTGACGGTCGTATTTTCTACGGCCAGTGTGGCATTGTTCACAGCAACGGTGCCGCTTTCTGTGACCAGCTTGTTGGCTTCGACCTGTGTGGTATCCAGGCCATTGCCCGCCACCGCAAAGGTGCCGCCGTCCACCGTGACCTCATTCAGGGTCAGGTTCTGGGCGCTGGCGTTGCCCTCAAGGCCCACGGTCAACGAGGCATTTTCGACCACCACGTCGGTCGCCACGTTATCGTTGTTGGCCACAACACCGGTGAAACCGGCTTCGCCACCGGTCAGGGTGATGTCGGAGCTGCCAGTCACTTTGAGGGTGACAGCCTCGGCACCCGCCGTACCGGCGATTTCCAGACCCTTGGCGGTGAACTTGCTGTCGCTGACAATAATGGTATCGGCTGGCAGAAGATCCTCGGCCGAACCATCCGCTGCGACGACCGAGACGATCTGATCTGGCACAGAGGGGATTTCCTTGCCCGCGTCAACGGCATCGCTAGGAGCTTGATCCCCCTCCACCACAACGGGAGCCATCTCGATGGTGACATTGCCGTTATCAGGAGTTGCCCCCACGACCAGGTTCTGCTCGTCGTTCAGCTGAAGCGTGGCATTGAGGAAGTTCAGGGCCGCGCTCTCGTCTCCCTGGCTCAGCAGAGTCTTCTTGGCGTCGTTATACTGATCCAACGTGTAGGTACCGCCATCCAGCCGCAGGTTCAGATTGCCCGAGGTGCCGATGATGTTTTCACCGGTAATGCCGTTGGCCGCGTTGGTGTCGGTATAGCTCTCAAGCAGCTGGTCAAAATCAGCCACAAAGGTACCGCCGTCAATGGTCAATGCCGTGTTGTCGCCTTTAAAAGAAAGCGAGCTGCCGCTGGCCATGTCCAGCGTAGCACCGGTGCTGACGGTGACCTTGCCGCCAACCTGCGTCAGACCGCTGCCCAGCGTGGTGGTGCCGTCCGCCACGGTGATGCTGCCGGCGTTGTAGATGTCGTTGCCTTCGGCGGCGGTGTTGTCGGTGAATGTGTTGGTGCCGGAGAAGGAGATGGAGGAGTTGGCGGCATTGTAGATAGCGCCGCCCTGCTGAGTAGCATGGTTACCGGTGAAGGTCGCATCAGTGATGGTCAACGTGGCACGCTCACTATGGATGGCGCCCCCGCTTTCACCAGCGCTATTATTGAGGAACTCACCGCTGATAGAGGCATTGACCGTTTTGTCGCCTGAATGGTTCGCGAGGAAGACGATGGCTCCGCCCTTGCGTTCCGCGGTGTTGCCTTCAAAGCGGGCAGTGATGGCGTGGTCCGCAGCATCCTTGATACCGTCGCTCCACAGGGCAATAGCACCGCCGGCACCGGACGTATTGCCGGTAAACGTGGCATTGGTGATATTGAGCGAGCCCTGGCCTTCCACATCACCAGCGATGGCACCACCGTACTTGCCAGCTTCGTTTCCGGTGAATTCGCCGCCGCTCACGGTCAGCGTACCGGCGTTATAGATGGCGCCGCCCTGGCCAGCGGCTCCTTCGGCCTTGTTGCCGGTGAAGGTGCTATTGTTAACGGTGACAGTGGCGTTGGCCGGAACGCTGGTGCCGCTGGTGTCTACCCCCAGAACATACAGGGCACCGCCCTGGCTTGCAGTGGCGCCATTGACCGTGTTGCTGTCAAAGGTCACATCGGTGAGATTGACATTAACTTTTCCGTTCTTGTCACCGGAGCCATCATTAGTTCCATTATTGGAATTGCCCTCATCCCCCTTCACATACAGGCCGCCGCCTTGTGCGTCGTTACTCTTGGAGATCAGGCTGTTGCCGGAGAAGGTGGTATCTGCAATATTGAACTGCAGGTCAGACTCCCCACCCCAGCGGGAGCCGCGCAGGTACAGACCGCCGCCCAAGGCATACCCATCAGCTGTGGCTGCATTGCCGGTGAATTCGGAGTCGCTGATGCTGCCGGACGTACCCCACAGTACCAGGCCCGCGCCCATAAGATTGGAAGACGTGGTGACAGTATTCTGGGTGACCTTCAGCTGCGTGGCATTCAGAGAACCGACGCTCTGATAGTACCCACCCCCCTGGACCTGATTGCCGCTGTCACCGGTATTGCCGGTCAGAGTGACATTGTTCAGAGTGACAGAGGCGTTTTGTACGCCGATGGCGCCACCGTAGGCACCGTTGACGGCATCTTCTGTGTCGTCGTACCGGTTGCCGCTGAAGGTGCTGTCCAAGATGGTCAGTTGGGAGTTTTCCCCCTGGCCCTTGACGGAAACCGCTGCCCCGCCAGATCCGCCAGAGGAACCGGTACCGGTCAGTGCGACGGTATTGTTCGCAAAGGTGGAACCGGTGATGGTCAGGCTCTGCTCGGCGTCCAGATTGGCTGTCACAGCACCGATGATGGGATAATTGCGGTCAGCGGTGAAGGTGTTGTTCTTGAAGTCAACACTGGTGATCATCACGTTTTTGTTAGTATCTACAGCTACACCTGCCACGCTGGCAGTGGCATTTTCCCCAGTCGCCATGCCGCCGTTGAGGGTGGTGCGATCAGCCTCAACCGCGATCAGGGCTGCAGATGGATTGGCATCGCCCTGTTCAATAGTCACATTGCTGATCGAAGCGCCTGGATCAAGATTGATGATGCCGGCGTTTTCGGTACGACCTTCCAGCGCGCCGCTCGTCAGCGTGACAGTGCCTTCATTAGCGAGGAAGCCGCTCCCTGTAACCTTGTCGATGGCGATCTCGACGCCTTTGTTGACATCGATGTTGCCGTTATCAAGGATCAGATTGTTGAGAGAGGCATACTTTTGATCAGTAGTATTCTGAATGGCTGTGGGCGTCCATGTTGCCCCGTCTTTGACGGTCAGCGTCATTTCAGAAACTTCAAGCTTCGAAGGGTCACTGGGGGTTCCATTCCAGGAAATAAGCGTGTTGCCGTTCCAGTAGGAGTCAGCACCATTCAGAGTAATATCTATTGTTGCATTTACACCGGTACCAGATGTTGGTCCATCATAGTTAAAATTGATATTTCCATCAATTCCAACAGTAGATTCTCCAGATTTATTAAGGGAAATAATAGCATCTCCTCTGGCAAGGAGAGCATTTTGTGCTTCTACATAAAGATTTCCATTAATTTCTATGATGCCATTAGACATGGCAACAATAGCGCTGTTTGCTGCTTTGATATTAGTATTTTCTGCATTTATTGTTATGCTAGCGCGTTCATCGACAGGAATTCCATTACTATCTGTTGAATTGTTTTGTGCCCACAGAGCTGAATATGACCCTGATGTGTCTGTGCTTATAAGAGTAACTTCTTTTGAAGTTAGGGTAATATGTCCACTTTTTAAAGAAAATATACCACCACCAGCATTAATAGCTATGCTTTGTGTGTCACTATTACCTATATTAATTTGTGGATTATTACGCGTATCTGTACCATCCGCAGTAATAGCATCACCACTCGCAGTATATGAAATATTCTCTCCAGGATAATCATGAACGCCTGAAGTATGCTGGATAGCCGCCCCCGCGGCCGCAGCCCCCCCCATCACCAGCATGCCGGCCACGGCCAGCGAGCCGAACACGTTGAGCAGGTGGCATTTCTTGAGGACCGCTTTGTAGCGGTTGATGAGGTTCCCGATGGCTCCCTTGGTCAGTTGCATATGCATCTCTCCCGAATTTGCGACGTCCAGCCAACAACGGGCGTCAGGTGTACAGGCAGGCTGTCAGGGCGCGAGACAGGCATGTCTGCAATAATGATAATAAATACAATATATTGCAGACACACTTCCCATAACAGCATTGCGTTCGCAAATGTGGGCGGCTATGATGTTCTTCATGATGATGGAAAGTGGAACAAAATATCGCCCACACTCTTTTGTTAGGACAGAATTCAGGTCAAGTAAACAAGAAAGTGTTCTTTAATATCTATTTTTTTGTTAACAGCTGATTTTCTATTCTTTTTTGGGGTGGGTAAGGATGAAAACATATGCAGAAACTTGGAGAACGCATCCGTCATGTACGGGGCAGAATGTCCCAGGAGGCTTTTGCCGGCCTGCTGGGCATCAGCAAGGGCGCTCTCGGCGGTTACGAACGTGGGGAAAACTGTCCCAATGCTGATGTTATCCTAACCATTTGTAAAAAATGCCGGATCAATGTCTCCTGGCTGATGTCGGGCACAGGGGCCATGCAGGCCCCTGAAGACATTGCGGCGGGCGGCCCGCAGGAGGGCGGCCCCGGAGAGCCGGCCGGAGAAAGGTCCCCGGCGGATGAAAAAAACGGCCTGCCGGGTCGTTCCCGGCCAGAACGAGAAGATGGAGAACGACGCCCTGCGGGCCCATTGCCGCTGGCTGCAGGAGCGCCTGGACCAGCTGGAGGCGGAGCGCCGGGACCTGAACCGGGAAAACAGGCAGTTGTGGCAAAAAAATGCCGACCTTGGCGAGCGCCTTGCGCGGCTGGAGCAGTCACAGGAGCTCGCGCGGGGGCATGCCCGCGCCGCAGGCGATGACAGCATGGCTGCCCTGGCGGTCTCCCGCCACGGCGGGCGCTGCACCCGTCTGCAGGAAAACTGCAAGACGGAGGGGAACTAGGGCGGGTCCCGCCGGTGCCGGGGCATCCCGTGGCCCGGCATGGGCGCCGCTCCCCGCTCCCGGGGAGCACAGGACCTGTCACGCATGGACGCCCGGCATCCGGCGCAGGCCGGAAGATGCGGGCGCAGGGCCTTCGCACGGGGCAGGCCCTGCCTTCCCTGTCGCGGATGCGCCTGCGCGTGCCGGGCTCCGGGCCCGGGGCGGGCGTTCCCTTCGCTGCCCGGCGGGCGTGTCCTCCCTGCTCTTGACGGGACAGGCAGATATCGTACTCTGTCCGGGCAAGACCTGACATCTGGAGCACCCATGAACAGCACTTATCCTCTGGTATTTTCCGTCACCTCGGGCAAGGGGGGCGTGGGCAAGACCAATATCTCGGTCAATCTGGCCCTGACCCTGGCGGCGCGCGGCAAGCGTGTGCTGCTTCTGGACGCCGACCTGGGACTGGCCAACGTGGACGTGCTGCTGGGCCTGCATCCCGAAAAGAACATCTTCCACCTGTTCCACGAGGGGGCCTCCCTGCGGGACATCCTGCTGCCCACGGGATACGGCTTTTCCATCCTGCCCGCCTCGTCGGGGGTCAGCGAGATGCTGGCGCTCAATCCGGGGCAGAAGCTGGAACTGCTGGACGCCATGGACGAGCTGGAGGACGAGCTGGACTTCCTCATCGTGGACACGGGCGCGGGCATCAACGACAGCGTGCTCTATTTCAACGTGGCGGCGCAGGAACGGCTCGTCGTCCTGACCCCGGAGCCCACCTCCCTGACGGATGCCTATGCCCTGATCAAGGTGCTGAAGACGCAGCACGGCGTGGAGCGCTTCCAGGTCTGCGTCAACATGGCGCGGGACATGAAGAGCGCCCGCGAGATGTTCGTGCGGCTCACGGATGTCTGCGACCACTTTCTGGGCGGGGTCTCGCTGGATCTGGCCGGCGTGCTGCCCCGTGACCCCGGCGTGCACGAGGCCGTGGTGCGCCAGCAGCCCTTCTGCCGCTGCCTGCCGGAAAGCCCCGTCTGCCGGGGCCTGGAAAAGATGGCGGACACCATCCTGCACTGGGAGCCCGCGCCCAGCGCCGACGGCAACATCAAGTTCTTCTGGAAAAAGCTGCTCTACCGCTAGAAGGGCGCGCACCTTCGCTGCCCTCTTCCGCTGCCGCCCGGGTGCCTTACCGCGGCAGGCGCGGGGGCATAAAAAAACGGCGTCGGAAGACGCCGTTTTTCCGTTGGTCGCGCGCTGTCGCCGGACAGCGGGGGCAGGCCCTATTTCACGGTCACCAGCTCGTAGTCCATGTTGCCGATGCCGATCTTCTGGGCATGCTCGATCTGGCTGCGCCAGTTGGTGCTGGGGTGGATGTCGGTGAAGTGGTCGTTGTGCTCGTGGGCGCACTGGCCCAGCACGCTGGTGCTGATGGCGGGCGCGGCATTGACCGCGTCGATGCAGGCATGGTCCAGGGCCACGGGGTCGAAGCTGGCGAACATGCCGATGTCGGGCACCACGGCGGCATCGTTCTCGGCGTGGCAGTCGCAGTAGGGCGAGACCTGGTTGACGATGCTCACATGGAAGTGCGGGCGGCCCTGGATGACGGCCTTGGTGTATTCGGCCATGCGCTCGTTGAGGATGACGCTCTCGGCGTCGAAGGCATTGCTGATGGCGTCGAAGTTGCACACGCCGATGCAGCGGCCGCAGCCGGCGCACAGGTCATGGTCGATGCGGGCCTTGTGGTCGTCGCCGATGCTGATGGCCGACTGGGCGCAATAGTGCGTACAGGTCTTGCAGCCACGGCATTTTTCGGGGTCGATGCTGGGCTTGCCGATGCTGTGCATGGCCATCTTGCCCGCACGGCTGCCGCAGCCCATGCCGATGTTCTTGATGGCACCGCCGAAGCCGGTCAGCTCGTGCCCCTTGAAGTGGGTCAGGCTGATGAAGATGTCGGCATCCATGATGGCGCGGCCGATGAAGGCGCTCTGGAAGTGGTCGCAGCCTTCCAGGGGCACTTCCATCTCGTCGGTGCCCTTGAGGCCGTCGGCGATGATCATCTGGCAGCCGGTGCTCAGGGGCGAGAAGCCGTTCTCCTGGGCGGCGGCCAGATGTTCCAGGGCGTGCTTGCGGCGGCCCACATACAGGGTGTTGCAGTCGGTCAGGAAGGGGCGCCCGCCCAGGGAGGTCACTTTGTCGGCCACCACCTTGGCGAAGTTGGGACGCAGGAAGGACAGGTTGCCCGGCTCACCGAAATGGATCTTGATGGCCACGAACTTGTTGTCCATGTCGATGCTGTCGATGCCGGCCTTTTCGATCAGTTTTTTCAGCTTGTCCAGCAGGCCGGTGCCCACGGGGCAGCGCATGTCGGTGAAATAGACTTTGGAAGCACTCATTGTCGTCTGTTCTCCAGCGTAGAGGTGAGAGCGCCGTCCCGGAGGACGGCGCGGACGTTCGGGTGTTACAGGCCGTACTGGCGGCCCAGGGAAAAAGCCTTGCCCAGCGGCTCGCCCACGCGGCAGTATTGTTTCTGGCCGCCGTCATAGAGCAGGGGGTCGATGCGGTACATGTCGGGCTGCCCGCTTTCGTTGAGGCAGTCGGTCTCGATGCCCACGTTGAGGATGCGGCCCACGAACTGGGTATGGCTGCCCAGTTCCAGCGTGGCCTGCAGTTCGCATTCCAGCACCAGCGGGCATTCGTCCACATAGGGGGCGTCCACCACCGTGCTGCGCACGGCGGTCAGGCCGGTGGCCGAGAACTTGTCCCCCCTGGCGCCGGAGACCATGCCCGCAAAGTCCACCATGGCGGCCTGGGCCGCCGAGGGCACGCACACCGTGAACGCCCTGCGCGCCACGATGGCCTTGTGCGTCCAGCGTTCGGGCCGCAGGGAAACGGCGATGCAGGGCGGGTTGGAACAGCAGATGCCGCCCCAGGCGGCGGTCATGATGTTGGCCTTGCCTTCTTCATCATAGGCGGCCACCAGAAAGGCCGGCATGGGATAGGCCAGAGTGACGGGACCAAGAGCTTTTTTCATGGCGGGACCTCCTTGTCATGCATGATGCGTGCTGTACAAGCGCGTGTGAAGGATGGCTGTATAGCACCGCCCGCGGCCTGTGGCAACAGAGGATGGATACCACGTTTGCCGTGAAGGTGTCATTGCCTTTTCCTCTCGTCGTGCGTCGCGGGGCGCGGGGCCGTCAGTCTTCCGCGGGCAGCAGGGCGTGATGCAGGCGCGGCAGCCGGCGCACGGCCGCCAGCAGGATGCCCAGGGCCACGCAGGGGGCGGCCGCCAGGGCCAGGAAGGCGGGGCCGTAGCCCAGCAGATGGGCCGCCAGACCGCCGTAGGAGGCGCTGCACGAGGCGCCGATGCCCTGCAGGGTCATGATGATGCCCAGGCCCAGGTTGACGTGGCCGGTGCCGTTGAGCAGCCGGGCCGCCAGGCCGGGCGTGACCACGCCCATGATGCCCGCGCCCACGCCGTCCAGCACCTGGACGGGGATGATGCTCCACGGGCTGTGCCAGAAGCCCGCGATGCAGCCGCGCAGGGGCAGGGCCAGCAGGGCGCACCAGAGCAGGATGCCGTAGCCGCGCCTGCGGGCCAGGCGGGCGGCCTGGAGGGCCACGAGGATCATGGTGCCCTGGGCGATGACCACCGTGGCGGCGGTATAGGCAGCGCCGTTGATGGCGAAGCGGGCCACGGCGGACTGGCCCAGCAGGGGCAGCATGTGGGCGTTGCCCAGATGGAAAAAGAGCATGACCAGCCCCACGCAGAGCACGGGCAGGGCCGCGGGACCGTGCCAGAGGGCCGCGCGCCGCGCGGGCGCGGCGTCATCCGCCTCGGGGGCGAGGCCCCGGGCCTGGGCATGGTCGATGTCGCGGAGAGCGATGCCGTGCAGGGCGTACAGGCTGAGGAGCAGCATGCAGCACATGACCGCGAAGACGCCGGGCACGCCGTACCAGTAGCCGATGGCCCCGCCCAGCATGGCGGAAAGACCGTTGCCCGCATGGTTCCAGGCCTCGTTGCGTCCCAGCTGGGCGGGCAGGTGGGACTGCCCCGCCAGGCCCAGGGTCAGGCCGCTGATGGCCGGGGCCATGGCCGCCGCGCAGACGGCCTGGACGATCTGGGCGCAGCCCACCAGCAACGGATGCTGGCAGAGGAAGATCAGGGCCAGGGCGGCCACGATGCCCGTCGAGGCCAGGGCCAGCAGCAGGCGCTTGTGGCGGGTGGCGTCGGCCAGGGCGCCCAGGGGCGTGGTGACGGCCATGCCCGCCAGGCCGCCGATGGTCATGACGTAGCCTATGCTGTCCGGTGTCCAGCCGTGGCTTTGCAAAAAGATGCCCAGAAAAGGCCCCAGACCGTCGCGGACGTCGGCCAGGGCGAAACAGAGCAGGGAAAGACAGGTCAGGGAACGTGCCTTGGCCGCCAGTCCGGGCGGCAGGGCACGGGGCGCGAAGTATGACAGGGCGGACATGCGGCCTCGGGAAAGCACTGAAGGTTGGGAAACGATGATTTTCCCCCAAAAGCCCCGCTTTGGCAAGCGCCGGGGAGCGCGGGGGCGCGTGCCGGCCGCAGTGTGTCCCGCGTTCAGGGGGCCCTTACGCCCTCACCGACCACGGCGCCGACGAGGATAGTGTGTCCCGCGCCGCAGGGAGCCCTTGCCAAAGGGGGAGGAAAAGGGCTAGGAAGACCCTTTCATTTTCAGGAGAGGAGGCTGCCGTGGCATCTCCCTATATGGATGGCGTGCGCCGGGCCCTGCCCATCGTGCTGGGCTATGTGCCGGTGGCGTTCGCCTTTGGTGTGCTGGCCGTCAAGAGCAATATCCCCCCCGCCCTGGTGGTGGCCATGTCGGTGTTCCATTTCGCCGGTTCCGGGCAGTTCGTCTGCGCCGGGCTGTGGGGGGCCGGTGTGGGGGCCCTGTCCGTCATCGTGGCGGTCTTCGTGGTCAACCTGCGCCATCTGCTCATGTCCGCGGCCATGGCCGAACCGCTGGCGCCGCTCAAGCGCTGGCAGCGGTTCCTGTTCGGCTGCGAGAT
Organism: Desulfovibrio piger; assembly: GCF_900116045.1. NCBI lineage: Bacteria > Pseudomonadati > Thermodesulfobacteriota > Desulfovibrionia > Desulfovibrionales > Desulfovibrionaceae > Desulfovibrio > Desulfovibrio piger. Next base: position 1,647,572 of record NZ_LT630450.1, on the reverse strand, counting down.
GACGGACGAGACCTTCGGCGTGCACATCACGGCCTTCCAGCGCGGCTGGAAGCTCTGCACGGCCACGCTCTTCACCTGCAACCTCACGGCCCATGCCTCGTGGGTGCTGGGGACGGTCATCGGCGTGTTCTGCGGCGGGCTCGTCCATGACGTGAAGCCCCTGGGCCTGGACTACGCCCTCACGGCCATGTTCCTGGCCCTGCTGGTGCCGCAGTGCGTCAGCCGCCTGCATGTGCTGGTGGCCATCGTGACGGCCATCCTCTCCCTGAGCCTCAAGCTGGCCGGCATGGGCCAGTGGAACGTGGTGGTGGCCACGGTGCTGGGCGCCTCGCTGGGCGTGGCCCTGCTGCACCGCAACAAAAGCGCCCTGCCGGAAAAGAAGGAGGAAACCGCATGATCTGGATACAGCAGCACGCGGAACTGCTCTTTTGTCTGGTGGGCTGCATGCTGGTGACGGTCATCCCCCGTGTGGGGCCGGTCATGTACCTGCATGCCGAGAGCCTGCCCGACCTGCTGCGCCACTGGCTCTCCTTCGTGCCCGTGGCCGTCATGGCGGCCCTGCTGGGCCCGGACGTCTTCATCTATCAGGGCGAGTTCATGCCCACGCATCACAACCTCTTCCTGATGACGGCCCTCCCGGCCCTGCTGGTGGCCTGGTGGAGCAAGAGCTTTTTCGGTACCATAGCCTTTTCCATGGGCTTCGTGGCCCTGATGCGTTATCTGGGATGGTACTGATGGCACACGAGTCCCGGCCGCACGGCCCCTTCCAGCCGCGGGAGGCCCACCTGCCCCCGGCCCTGCGCAAACCGCGCAAGCCCGCGCCGCCCCTGCCGCCTCCGGCCCGCAGCGCCAGGCTGCTGGTGCGTCTGGCCGCGGAGGATACGGCCCTGTTCCGCTTTTTGCTGGAAGGCTATGACAACACGGCCTACTTCACCGTGCTGGAGCCGCGCACGGCCCTGCTCAAGCTGGTCTTTTCGCCGCACCGGGAAGAGGCCCTGCGCCGGGCCCTGGCCGAGATGGCCGGGAGCCTGGAATTTTCGGTGGAACCCTGGCCCCTGGACAGGGCCTGATAGCGTTGGCGGGGAGGCGCGTCCGGCACGTCCCTCCCCGGCGTCCCCGGCACGCCGCCTGTCCGCACAGGGCGGCGGCGGACCCGGGAGACGGGAGTTTTTGTCATGGAGAAGGATGCCCCCTCAGGAAAGGACGGCCACGCGGACCGGCCCCGCGCCATCGCGGAGGACAGCGCCCCGGACGTCCGGCCGGATGCCCTGCTGGCGGCCCTGGCCGCCGCGAGCTTCGATGTGGAGCGGCAGGACGGGCCCGGCAGCCTGCGCGCCCTCTGCGCCTTCCACCGTCGTGACGAGGCCTATGTGCTGCACCGCAAGGCCACGCTCTGGGCGGCGGAGACGCACGAATATGTGCAGGTCCACTGCCTGCCCCGGCTGGACGCGGCCGCCTGGGAGCGCATCCGTGACGGGGCCCTGGCCTGGGGGCGGGCCCGTATCCGGCCCCACGACGAGCACATGGCCTCGTATGTGAGCGTCATCATCCTGTGCCGGACATGGCATCAGGACGCGGCCGCCGCCCTGGCGCGCTGCCGTGTCCGCAAGAGTTTCTGGCTGGGCCTGCGCGGCTGGATGCGCCTGCGCGCGCTGGCCCTCATCCTGCCTTCCGCGCCGCGGCGCGACACCGTCCCCCCCGATGCCGCCTGCGTCTGCAACGAGGCAGCCCGGGCCACCCTGCTGCCGCTGGTGCGCAGGGCGTTCCCGTCCCTTTTTCCTCGCGAGCGTGCATCATGAATTCCCTGTATCTGCTCCTTGGCGGCCTGGCCCTGCTGGGGCTGGGCTATTTCGTCTACGGCGCCTGGCTGGAAAAGGTCTGGGGCGTCGATCCTTCCCGTCCCACGCCTGCCCACCAGTTCCGCGACGGCGTGGACTACATGCCCTCCAAAGCTCCGGTGGTGCTGGGCCACCATTTTTCGTCCATCGCCGGGGCCGGGCCCATCAACGGCCCCATCCAGGCCGCCGTCTTCGGCTGGCTGCCCTGCTTCATCTGGGTGGTGGTCGGCGGCATCTTCTTCGGCGGCGTGCATGACTTCGGCTCCCTGTTCGCCTCCCTGCGCAACAAGGGCCGCTCCATCGGCGAGGTCATCGCCGGCAGCATCGGCCTGCGCGCCAAGCGCCTGTTCGTCATCTTCTCCTTCCTGACCCTGGTGCTGGTGGTGGGGGCCTTCGCCTCCATCGTGGCGGGCACCTTCAACGGTTTCATGAGCGATGCCTCGGGCGCGCTGGTTCATAACCACGTCAACGGCTCCACGGCCACCATCTCCCTGCTGTTCATCGTGCTGGCCGTGATCTTCGGCCTGCTGGTCTACCGCTTCGAGATGCCCCTGGGCAGGGCCACCCTGCTGGGCGTGGCAGGCATCGTGGGCGTCATCGCCCTGGGCCTGCGCTTCCCCGTCTATGCGGGCTACGATACCTGGATGTGGCTGCTGGGCCTGTACATCCTCGTGGCTTCGGTGACGCCCGTCTGGATCCTGCTCCAGCCCCGCGACTACCTCAGCTCCTTCCTGCTCTACGCCATGATGCTGGCCGCCGTGGTGGGCATCGTGGCCGCGCATCCGGTCATCGAGCTGCCCGCCTTCACCTCCTTCGAGGTCAACGGCCAGTACCTCTTCCCGGCCCTGTTCGTGACCGTGGCCTGCGGGGCCATCTCGGGCTTCCATTCGCTGGTGGCCTCGGGCACCACGTCCAAACAGTTGAGCAGCGAGCGTGACGCCCGCCTGGTGGGCTTTGGCTCCATGCTCATCGAAAGCGCGCTGGGCATCGCCTCGCTCATCGCCGTGGGCTACATCTTCACCCGGAACGGCCATGCCTTCACCAGCCAGACGCCCACCCAGGTGCTGGCCGACGGCCTGTCGCAGATGCTGGCCTGCGTGGGCCTGGGCAGCGAGAGCGCCCGCGGCGTCACTTACGGCCTCATCATCCTGGCCGTGTCCACCTTCTGCCTCACCTCGCTGGATACGGCCACCCGCCTGGGCCGCTACATGTTCCAGGAACTGTGGCTGGCCCCGGGCCAGAGCGTGAAGGACGTGCGCGGCTGGCGGGCCGTGCTGGTCAACAAATATGTGGCCACGCTGGTGACCGTGGGCCTGGGCATGAGCCTGGGCTTTGGCGGCTATGCCAAGATCTGGCCCCTGTTCGGCGCGGCCAACCAGCTGCTGGCCGCTCTGGCCCTGCTGGCCGTGGCCTGCTGGCTCCAGAACCTTTCCCGCCGCAACGGCATGTTCCTGCTGCCCATGTTCTTCATGCTGCTGGTGACGCTCTCCGCCCTGGTGCTGGGCATCGTGGCCCAGGGCCGTGCCCTGCTGGCCGGGACGGGCGGTACCGTGGCGGCCCTGCAACTGGTCATCGCCGTGCTGCTGCTGGCGCTGTCGCTGGTGCTGGTGCACGAAGGCTGGCAGGCCCTGCGCCGCAAGGGGCGCCCGGCGGCGAAGACGGCCTAGACGGGTCTTTCTCCATGAAGAGGCCGGCGGAAGGGCACCGCCCCTGACGGGAAGGGCGCCTGCCTGACGGCACGCGACACACGATGAAAAAGGCGGATCCAAGGATCCGCCTTTTCGCGCTGGGCTGTACGGGTGATGCGCCGGGATGGCCTGTCCCGGCAGGGGGATGGCCCGGTTGGCTATCTCCCATCCGCAGACACCTGCGGCCTGGATGGCCCGGAGCCGCCGCCGCGGCGCGGGGGCGGCCCGATGGCGGTCTGCTTCGGGGATCTCCGTTCCGGGGAGCTAGCTGTTGAAGATGAGCGGTTCCTTGCGCTTGGCTTCGGGCAGGTGCCCCTTGGCGTAGCCCAGGCTCAGGGCACTGACGAAGCGGCAGTGTTCCGGCACCTTGTAGCGGGCCTTGATCTCCGGCCGGTCCATGAAGTCCTGGGCGAAGCCGATCCAGCAGGAGCCGATGCCCTTGGCATGGGCGGCCAGCATGATGTTGGCCGTGCACAGGGTGCCGTCATAGACATACCAGTGCGAGGCCGTGTCCCCGTAGACGCAGATGATGTTGTTGGCGTCGTAGAAGATGTTGTAGTTGGGATGGTCCAGCCATTCCCTGTACTGGGCCAGCCAGGGGAAATCCGCGAAGTTCTCTTTGAGCCAGACCTTGATCTCGTCGGAAAGGGCGGCGATCTTTTCCCGGCCCTCCAGGGTCACGAATCCCCAGGGCTGCATGCCCGAACCGGTGGTGGCCTTGGTGCCGACGGTCAGCAGCTCCAGGATCTCTTTTTTGGGGATGGGCCGGTCCTCATAGGAACGGCAGGAACGGCGGGTGAGGATGCATTGCAGGGCGTCCATGACGAGACCTCCCGGGTTGGACAGGACAGGGAAACGTCCGCAGCGGGCGCGGACACCCTGCCACTATAGGGCGGGGGGCCGCAAAAGTCGAGCAAGGGGAAGGGGCGCTGCCGGGCGTGCGCGACGGGCATCCCTTGGGGACGGATACGGCCGGGCTGATGCGGCAGGTGTGGCGGCAGGAGGGAGAGATTCAGCAAAGCCGGAAGAGTAGGCGGCAGGCTTTTGTCTGGGGGCAGCGTCCCTGTCCCCGGATGCGAGGGGCTGCGGCAAGAGGCGGGCTTGCGGCAAGCAGGATGGAACTGCAGCCTTTTCTGTGACCGGCAGTGATGCGGGTGGGGCGCGGGATGCCTAATCGGATATTGGACGGGCTCTCCGGCAGGCAGTGAGCAGAGCCTGTGCCGGGCGCTGGACTTTGTCCCGCACTTCCCGTAGTCAGCGCAGGAAAGGTGCTGCCTGTGGGGCGGCCCCGCCATGTCCCTGATGGCCCTGTCCTTTTCCCTCATCCCCGTTTCCCGGTACGGCCAGACGGGCATTGCCGTCCCCGGCCCCGCCAGGGTCACGGGAGGGAACGTGCCGGAAGGGGAGCGGGAGGATGCCGCAGCGCCGGAACATCGTACTGGAGGATACATGCAACGGATCCTGTGGACCCTGACCTTCCTGCTCCTTACCGCTGTCACCTGCCCGGCCGGGCAGCATCCCGTCCGCGTGACCCGGACCGCCGGCGATTTCTACGCCGTGTTCGACCAGGACCTCCTCATCAAGACGGCATTCTGTTCCGTCCGGGCTTTTGAGGAACGGGCCGCGCTGCGTGCGGGCGAACTCGTCTTCGCGGACGGCACGCGCTGCACCGTGGACAGGGTCTATGCCCGCCAGCGCCTGCGGCGGGGGGCCCACAACGTCACCGTCACCCGGGAAGAGGAGGGCATCTACCGTCTGGCGGACTCGGAGACGCTGCTTTTCGCGGCGGGCTGCCGTACACTGGCCCTGCGGGACGAGGCCGTGCTGGAGATGCAGGACAGCCTTTCCGGTACGCTGCGCCTGCACGGCGGCACCTGCCGGGTCGCGGGCATCTTCGAACCCATTTCGTACTGAGTCCCGCCGAGCCCGCGCCTGTCCGTCTCCGCCGGCTGACGGCACAGGGGCCGGAAGGCCTCCGGGCGCGGAGTGCCCTCCCTGCCAGACAGCCGGAGGTGCTGTCGCGGCAGGCGGCTGCACAGAAAAAAGGCCGCCGCAGACATGCGCCGCGACGACCTTCCCTCTTTCTGGTACCCGGAGCCGGGCTTGAACCGGCACAGCCGGTGGCCGAGGGATTTTAAGTCCCTTGTGTCTACCAGTTCCACCATCCGGGCGTGGGCTCCTTTGTAGCTGGCAGCTCCTGTGCCGTCAAGGGGCGGGCGTTGCCAGACGGGGGCCGAGCCGTTACACTGCCCCAGGCTCCGCCGTTACGGGGAGGCCCCGGAAAGGGGCCGCATTTTCGCACAGCCGGGCTTTGCCCGTGCCGTGCCGTAGCATCGGCCCTGCCGTGGATGCAGACAGGGAAGCGGCATCGGGACAAGTACCAGGGCCGTCATGGACGGTCAGGCAGCGGCGAAGGGATGGCCACGAAGGGATGCGCTGGGGGCACGTCGCCCGTGCGCGGCATCCTGTCCGCAGCGGACCGCCCTGCCCATGCCGGGGGGCGCATCCGTTCGTGTGTTCGTTGTGGTCCAGCGGCGTCCCGGTAGCGTCAATGGCTCGTCCGCTCGGGCATGGACGTGCGTGGCTGCGTGGCTCCGGCATCTGTGGGGCATTCGCCTTGCCGTGGACGTCCTTGAGCCTGGCTGCCTTCGTGTCCCCCGGACCGCGGAGCCGTGGAGGAGAGATATGTCATTCTGGAATACCTGCATCCTGGCCTATTGCCGTCTGGGCATCGCCGGACTTTCGCCCAGGGCTCCGGGCACGGCCGGTTCGGCCCTGGCCGCCCTGCTGGCGCCGCTGATCTTTCTGCCCCTGCCGCTCTGGGGGCGTCTGCTCTTTCTGGCCGTGATCGTCGTGACCGGCGGTCTGGCCGCCACCCGGGCCGAGATCCTGCTGGGGCGCACCGACCCCGGGGAAGTGGTCATCGACGAGCTGGCGGGCGTCTGGATCGCCCTGCTGCCCCTGGGCGCGGACCAGTGGTCGTGGCCCGGCCTGGTCTGGGCCTTCGCCCTGTTCCGCCTGTTCGACATCTGGAAGCCCTGGCCCGTGCACGCCTCGGAAACCTGGCTGCCCGCCGGCTGGGGCATCATGCTGGACGATATCCTGGCCGGTCTCATGGCCATGTGCTGCATGCTGGTGCTGCGGGCCCTGGGCTGGGTCTAGGGAAAGGGGGGAAGAAAGAATCCTTCACGCGTTGCTGCCGATGCCCGCCTCAGGTAGCAACGGGTATGGTCTCGGAGGGCCTGCCTTACAGTGGCTGGTGTGCGCGAAAAGCCCTCTCCTGCAAGCCTCCTCCCATCTCAGGCCGCTTTGCTGGGAGAGAAGGGCGGAAAAGGCGAGCCCAGTCAGACTGGGGACGATAGGGCCTTGTGGCTTTTGGAAAAACAAAAAAAGGACGCTGCGGCGTCCTTTTTTTCGTGGGCTGTGAGCGGGAAAAGAAGGATAAATGGACGATTGAAGTACTTACTGCGGTAACAAAAAGCCTCCGCAGAGCGAATGCTTAGAAATATTCTACCCTACTTGATGATACAACAAAGAGAGGTCGATATTTGGGCTAAATCGCTCGTCTCATTTACATTATAATTGGGGAAAATGCTGAAGCAAGTAGAAATTTCGCCATACTGTTTCTGATAATTAAGGCGAATATCATTTATATAGCTTTCCCAGTCTGATATTTTTTCATTTAGTTGTTTTCTCGCTTTTTCCATACTGCTGATGCTATATGAGTACACAGAAGTAATGAAAATGCATGCTTGCAATGCCCCATCTGTCGATGTTTTTCTGAGCTTCCTACAAAGATGCATCAGTCTTTTAATGTCATCAGCATAATTATCAGCCCAAGCAGTGGAACACTTGGCTTCAATAGCAAATTTGAGCTGTTTGTCTTTGTTCAGAAGAGCCATATCAAGGCGTCCTGATCCCTTAAGACAACTGGGAAGGCGTTTATCCCAATCATCCTTAAGAGTCGAAAGGCAATATTCAAGGCAGAGGTATGGGGGAGGAGACGGAGTCTTCATCACAGCCTGTGCCATACATGCCACCATGTAACTCTCTCCGGCGCATTCGTTCAGGAAAGTGCCGTCAGACCATTCCAGATAATCTTTTGTGGCTTTGCAGGCGCCTTTATGCAGGGCCTTTACCAAGTCAGCTTCGGATATCATATCTTTTCCCCAGATGCTGTCCCCATCCGCGGGACGCAACAAAAGCGCACCTCTGTCAGTAGGCCAGGGGTGCGCTGCAAAGGCGGGGCGGGTGCGGGCTACTTCATGCGGTAGGTGATGCGGCCGCGGGTCAGGTCGTAGGGAGAGAGCTCCACCTTCACGCGGTCGCCGGGCAGGATGCGGATGTAGAACTTGCGCATCTTGCCGGAAATGTGCGCCAGCACTTCGTGGCCGTTTTCCAGCTCCACACGGAACATGGCATTGGGCAGGGCTTCCTGCACCACGCCGTCAACTTCAATGGAACCTTCTTTAGCCATATTTCCTCCAGAAAAATTCAGATAAGCGGCGAAATATTTACCCAGAAGACGCAAGGTCTGTCAACGCTTTCGTGCGCTCCTGCCCTTGCGGGGAGCCGCTGCGGGCTCCACGGCGGCCTGTGCCCGCGGCGTGCGGCACAGCAGCCACAGGCCCGCGGCCATGAGCGGCAGGCAGAGCAGCTGGCCCATGGTCAGCCAGCCGAAGGCCAGGTAGCCCAGCTGGGCGTCGGGCACGCGCACGAATTCCACGCCGAAGCGGAACACGGCGTAGAGCAGGGCGAAAAGGCCGGAGACGGCCCCCGCCTTGCGCGGCCGGGCGGAGAAGATCCAGAGCACCACGAACAGCACCAGCCCTTCCAGCAGGCCTTCGTAGAGCTGCGAGGGATGGCGCGGCCAGGGCCCGCCGGTGGGGAAGACCATGGCCCAGGGCACGTCGCTGACTTTGCCCCAGAGCTCGCCGTTGATGAAATTGCCCATGCGGCCCCAGAACAGGCCCTGCGGCACCAGGGGCGCGATGAAGTCCGAGACTTCGAGGAAGGACTTCTTGCGGGTGCGCGCGAAATACCAGAAGGCACAGAGCACGCCCAGCAGGCCGCCGTGGAAGGACATGCCGCCGTTCCAGATGCGCAGTATCTCGCCGGGATCGTCGATATAGGCGGGCAGGTCGTAGAAGAGCACATAGCCCAGGCGCGCGCCCAGGATGACGCCCAGCATGACGAAGGTCAGCAGGTCGTCCACATCCACGGTCTTCCAGCCGGAACCGGGGCGGGAGGCCCGTCGGCGGGCCAGGCCCCAGCCCACGAAAAAGGCCAGCAAGTACATGAGGCCGTACCAGCGCAGCTGCAGGGAGCCGATGCTGAAGGCCACGGGATCGATGGCAGGGAACTGCATCCGTCTCAGTCCAGGGGCTTGGCGTGGAAGGCGCCGCTGCGGCCGCCGTCCTTGAACAGCAGACGGACGCGGCTGATGACGATGTCGCGCTGCACGGCCTTGCACATGTCATAGATGACGGCGGCGGCGGTCTGGGCGGCGATGATGGCCTCCATCTCCACGCCCGTGGGACCGGTGGTGCGGGTCTCGGCCTCGATGCGCACGCTGGGCGGGGTGTCGCGCACCTCAAAGCGCACGTCCACCAGGTTCAGGCTCAGGGGATGGCAGAGCGGGATCAGCTCCGCGGTGCGCTTGGCGGCCATGATGCCGCCCACCTTGGCGCAGGTCAGCACGTCGCCCTTGGGCAGGGCGCATTCCTTGAGCAGCTTCAGGGTGTGGGGAGAAAGCTCCACGATGGCTTCGGCAATGGCCACGCGCCGGGTGTCGGGCTTGGCGCCCACGTCCACCATGGTGATGTTGCCGTCCTTGTCCAGATGGGAAAAATTGTCCTGCATGAGGCGTATCCTTGCATTAAGAGTGTGCCTTGCTGTGTAGCGCATGGACAGGCGCAAGGCAAGGCGGCCGGGGCCTGACGGGCAGGCCGGGAGCGGAAAATGGCGGGCCGGAAATTTTTTTGCAAAAAACACTTGCCAGGCAGGGGCAAATGGGCTACATAAATTTTCGCGCCGAAGTGGTGGAATTGGTAGACACGCTAGGTTCAGGGTCTAGTTCTGGCAACGGAGTGGGAGTTCGACTCTCCCCTTCGGCACCAATGGAAAGCAAGGCTGGTAGAAATACCAGCCTTTTCCTGTTTTGGGGGCCGGGCGGTTTTCGTGCCGGTCATGGATGAGAGCCGGTGGCGGCAGCAGCCGTGCCCCGGCTTTTTTTCGTGCCCCCTGCGCTCCTTGTGACGGAAAGGGGCGGCCGCTCGCGTCAGGGCCAGGCATACAGCAGGACGCGCTCTTCCCGTGGAGGGAAGGCGCGTCCTGTTTTTGCGTGGGGGAGGGGAGCGGTATGGACGCCCCGCAGTGCCCGGTGACGGGCTGCCGCGGTGGCCCGGACACCAGCCTGGAGGGCGCGTCCGTTGGGGGCGGCCTCGTTCCCAGCGGCCTGTTTGCTCCCCTGGCCCGCGGGGGACGGTCGCCTTGCGGCCCGGCTGGAGCTCAAAACGTCAGCTTTTCCAGCCGCAGGCAGCGCCCGGCCACCACGAGGAAGGCATCCCGGGCCTGTGCGGCCAGCATCTGGTTGGCCAGGCCCAGGCCATCGTCGAAAATACGGGCCAGGGGCCCCGCCTGTATGCCGCCGAGGCCGGTCTCGCCGGAGACCAGCACCCAGCGGCAGGGGAAGGCCCGCATGGCGTGCAGCAGTCCCTCCACTTCTTCCGTGAGGCCGGCCTCGAAGGCCGCCGCATCGTGGGGGTCGTCCAGCGCGAACAGGATGTTGCTCATCCAGAGGGTCACGCAGTCCAGCAGCACCGTGGGCACGGGGCCGTCCCCGGCGTGGGCGGCCAGCAGGCGCTCCAGTTCCCGGCCCGGATGGCGGGGACATTCCAGCGTGTGCCAGCAGGCGGGGCGGCGGCTGCGATGGCGCCGGATGCGCTCGTGCATGGCGTCGTCGTCCCCCAGGGGCCGGGCCGTGGCCAGATACCAGACAGGCCCCTGGGCCCTGGCCGTGACCAGGGCCTCGGCAAGGGCGCTCTTGCCGCTGCGGGTCCCGCCCAGGAACAGGGTCAGGTCAAGATCTTCCGTCATAGTCTCTTCCTTTTTTCGGATGCGGGTGCCGTGTGGGCCTACGGCAGGCAGCAGGCCGCCAGCACGGCGCATTCCGTGGTCTCGATGAGGGCCCCGAAAACGTCGCCCGTGACGCCGCCGATGCGCTTGCGGGCCGCGGACAGCAGCCAGAAGGCCACCAGCCCGGCAGCCAGCAGGCTGTAGAGGCCATGCCGCCCCATCACGAGGCAGGCCGCAAGGCAGAGCCCGAGGGCCGTATAGGCGTAGCGGGGCTTCATGCCGTCGTGCATCATGGCGCCCAGACCGCCGGGCCGGGCCGAGGGCAGACGCATGCCCGCGAAGACCTGGCAGCGGCCCAGCAGTCCGGCCAGACAGCAGGCCCCCAGCGCGTGCAGGGAGGGCATCCCGGCCAGTGCCGCCAGCGCCGCGACCTTGATGGAGAGGACGAAGAACAGGGCCAGGGCGCCGAAGCTGCCCAGGCGGGAATCCTTCATGATGGCCAGGCGGCGCTCGGGAGAGGTCTCCACCAGCAGGCCGTCGCCGCAGTCGGCGACCCCGTCCAGATGCAGGCCGCCGGTGACGACGGTCCAGACAAGGGCGGCCCCGATGCTGCAGAGCGGGGCGGGCAGGCCCAGCCGGGCAGCCGGCAGCAGGACCAGGGCGGCCAGCGCGCCCACCAGCAGGCCCACGGCGGGCAGCCAGGCCACCACACCGGAGAGCGTGGGCGGCAGGGGCGCGGCGCCCACGGGGATGCGGGTGAAAAAGGCCAGACCGGCGCGGAAAGAAGTGATGATGGACATGTGCGATCACCTTGCTGGAGGTTGAAGGGAAACGTCGTCATCCTGTCATGGATGCAAAATGGATTCGGCCATGCCGGGCGCGGACAGGGGGAGCCCCGGCCGGGATGGGGGCCAGGCGTCGTGGGCAGCCCGTCCAAGAAAAATCTGGCGGCGTTGTTCAAAATCTGGCGGCGCCATGACGGGGACAGCCGTGAGGACACGGCGGACACGGCAACACGGGGCCATGCCGGGCTGCTTCAGGGCCGCTGTGGCCGGATATCCTTCTCCTGCCTGTCCGGCGGGCGGCCAGTTGGGGAACGCTGCGGGGGCCGCCGTACCGTGTCCCGTTGGCGGGGTGTCCCCTCCCGCCTTCGCCGGAGCCGTCTCAGATACAGGCCACTGCCGCCAGCAGCAGGGAAGCCGAAGCCGCGAAGACCAGCACGGAGGCCCACATGAGGCGCACGGCCTGCCGGATATGCCGGGCCGTGGCCAGCGGGCTGCCGTCGCCCAGCCAGGGATGGTCACGGTACAGGGGGCCGTACCGGGCCGGTCCGCCCAGGCGCAGGCCCAGGGCCCCGGCAAAGGCGGCCTCGCTCCAGGCGGAATTGGGGCTTTCGTGGGCGTGGCGGTCGCGCCAGCCCACCCGGCGGCAGGCACGGGCATCAAGGCCGGGCAGCAGGGCCGCGGCCAGCACGATGCAGGGCAGGGCCAGCCGCGCCGGGCACCAGTTGAGCACGTCGTCCAGACGGGCGGCGGCCGTGCCGAAACAGCGGTAGGTCGCGTCGAGCCTGCCCCACAGGGCATCCAGCACGTTGGCGGCGCGGTGGCAGGCCGCCAGGGCCGCGGCCCCGGGCAGTCCGGCCAGCAGCAGGCCCGCGGCCGCCCAGAACAGGGTGGCAAGGATGCCGTCGGTCAGGTTCTCGCCCACGCTCTCCACACAGGCCCGGGCCACGCCGTGGGCATCCAGCTGTTGCGGGTCGCGCCCCACCAGCATGGCCACGGCCCGGCGGGCCGCTTCCAGATCGCCCCGTTCCAGCGGCAGGGCCACACGGCGGGCGTGCTCGTCCAGGCAGCGGGGCGCCAGACAGAGGGAGACCACGGCCACACAGACGATCCAGGCGGCCGCGTCCCCCAGCATCCCCCCGGCGAGCAGCACAGGCAGTGCCGCCAGCAGGCCCACCGGCAGGATCACGGCCAGGCAGGCCGCCAGACCGGCCAGTGTCATGCGTGCGCCGTCGGGGCCGCGACGCAAGAGGCGTTCCGCTGCGGCGGCCAGGGCGCCCATGCCGCAGACGGGATGGATGCGGGCCGGCGGCTCACCGAACAGACGGTCCAGCAGCAGGGCGGCGGGCAGGAGGAGCAGGGCGGACAGCGCGCTCATCGCCATGCTCCTGTGCGTGCGGAGGGGAGCGGTGCCCGTGCGGCCGTCATCGGCGGACTGGCGGGCCGGAAGAGGGGACGGGCCCGCGCCTGCCGTGTCCGGGACAGGGAGCGGAGACAGCCGTGCCCTTGCCCGTGCCGTGCACGGGGGAGGGGGAAAAATGCGGGCCGGGAGGTCGGGGGGGCAGTGCGGCGCATGGGGGATCCTTGCTGTTTTTCCGGCTTCGGCCGGGCTGCCAGTCTGCGAAAAAACGGCTGCCTGCGCAAGGGGAGGGAAGGACCGTCCGCCCTGGCGCGCTGCCTGCCATCCCGTGCCCGCATCGCATCTCCAGAGAAGGCGGCGTCAGCCCGGTGCCTCAGGCTCTGCCACGGCCATGCGGCGGGCGGGTCTGCGTCCGTGCCGGGGCGTCCCGCAGGAACCTGCCCGGCCGCCTTCAGCATGGCGTCCCGCCGGATCTTTCCAGAACATGGTGCTTTTATGTGTCCCCATAAAAAATGGGGAAAAGCGGAAAAAAAAGCTTGCCAGCAGGGGGCGAATCCTGTACACACATTTTCGCGCCGAAGTGGTGGAATTGGTAGACACGCTAGGTTCAGGGTCTAGTTCTGGCAACGGAGTGGGAGTTCGACTCTCCCCTTCGGCACCAATGGAAAGCAAGGCTGGTAGCAATACCAGCCTTTTCCTGTTTCCGGGGCCGGGCAGTTTCCATGCCGGTCATGGATGATCGCCGGTGGCGGGCAGCAGCCTTGCCCCGGCTTTTTTGTATTCAGGCCCTCCCGGCGGGATGTCCGCGTTCGCGGCATGGGCATGGACGGCGCAAAAAGGAACGCGCCTCTTTCCAGATGGAAGAGGCGCGTTTTGTGCATCGCGGAGGCAGGGGCGGCAGTACGCTGCTGCCGGGAAGGATCGCGGGGCCGTGCCCGTTCCCCGCAGGGCTGCGGACAAAGAGCCGGGGCAGCTCAGGCTCTGTCAAAAGGCTTCGTGTCCCTGCAATCTGCTAGCGCAATCCCGCGAGCCAGGGCAGGAAGGCGGGCGGGGACGGACGGCGCGGGGCCTGCCAGCCGGAATCGCGGCGGCTGTCGGAAAAATAGAGGCGTTCCTGCAGCAGGCGCGGGCCCATGTTGCCGGGTTCCAGCTGCAGCATGAGCTGGAAGGGGATGCCAGCATTGGGCCGCATGGCCATGATCTTCCGCACCAGCTCCAGTTGCGAGCCGAAGCGTTCGTCGTGCAGCAGCCACTGGCTGGCACCGGGCATGTCCGTGGTGCGCAGGCCTTCGGGCAGCGGCGTGATGACGGGCAGCAGCAGGAAGCGCTCGAAGGCCCGGCAGGCCACGGACTGGCGGGCCAGGGCCGTCATCAGGCCGGCAGGCGCGGCCACGCGGGTCTCCTCCCGGCCGTGGGGGCGGCCCAGGGCATCCAGCCCCTGGATGCGGACCACCAGGTCTTCCTGCCTGTCCGCCGGGGGCAGCAGGGGATCGAGCTCCGTCTGCCAGGAGGGGGCGCCGGCGGGCCGGGCGGGCAGCTTTTCCAGATAGAGCGCCCGCCAGAACAGGGGCGCGAAGGCATCGGGCAGCACCACCAGCTGGCGGATGTCCCGTCCCTGGGCGGACAGGGCGGCCTGCAGCTGCTGCGTGTGCCAGATCTGGCAGCCCAGGGCCAGGGCCGGGTAGAGGAGGATGCTCCAGAACAGGGCCAGCCGGACGCCGGGCTTGCCGTCAGAGACGGTGAGCGAGGCCGTTTCCTGGAAGGGGAAGGGGATGGCCCCCTGGGCCCGGGCACGCTTCTTCTCCTGCCGCAGGCCGTGCCAGATGCCCCAGAGCAGGGGCAGGGTCATGAGCAGGTCGATGATGTAGACGGCGTTGAGGCGCAGGCGTTCCCCGGAGAAGGGCAGCCAGACCAGCGTGCCGTAGGTGGTCAGGGCATCGAGCCAGATGTGCAGCAGGACCAGGAGCATCATGAAGGCCCAGACCCCGCCGAACGACCAGGCATTGCGGGTGTCGTAGCGCCAGAGGGGGCGGGCCAGGATGGCCAGCAGCAGTCCCATGAGCGGCGCCGCCGCCAGGGCGTGGGTGATGCCGCGGTGCAGCAGCAGGGTCTGCAGGGGGCCGCTGGCGGCCAGGATGTCCAGGTCGGGAGCGGCAGCCGCGAAGGCTGCCAGGGGCAGGGCCCAGCGTGTGGCGGGGCGCTGCGGCATGGCCAGCATGGCCAGGGCGCCGCTGGCGGCATGGGTGACAGGATCCATGATGTTCCTCTATTGGCGGAAGGGGCTGCGCTGCCGGGGGACGGCCCGGTAAGCCGGATCTTCGGGCGGGATGTCCCGGCCCATGTGGCGCATGTATGTGTTGAACTGGCTGCGCTGCATGGACTGCATGACGTCCGGCCGGTTGAAATAATACAGCATGGTCTGGGTACTGTTGTTGCCGGTCATGGGCTGGCGCATGGTGTCCGCACCGCTGACGCCGGCCGGCGTGGTGTCGGGCTCCGAGGTGCCGGTACCGATATCCCTGGGGCCGCAGGCGGCCAGCAGGGCCGCCAGGGCGCAGATGACCAGCAGGAAAAGGGGCGAATGTCTCATGTTCCACCTCGGCCCGACTATACGGACTGGCGGCGTGGCTGGCAACCGCACAGAGGGCTGGCTTTTACCGTAGAATAGTGTAGGGTGAAAAAAATTACTATTGGTAATTGTCTATGCAGCAATTCCTTATCTCTGCCCTATGTTTATGCCTCTGCCTCGCGGCGTCGCCCGCGGCAGGCGAGGCCCTGCATGTGGGCCTCACGGACGATTACCCGCCCCTGTCCTACATCGACAGGGAAGGGCAGCGCCGGGGCTTCGAGTACGACCTGGCCGATTCCCTGTGCCGGCGGCTGGGGCGCTCCTGCGTCTGGACGTTCGCCACGCAGGAGAAGTTGCTGCAGGGGATTCGGGACGGCAGCCTGGACCTGATATTTGCCCAGCGCCTGGAGCCCAGGCAGGAAGGGCTGCTCTACAGCACCCCGTACTATCATTCGCGGGCCATGTGCATCGGGCGTCCCGGCGGGGTCGGCCCGGGGGACGCGGGGGCGCGCATCGGCGTCTACCGGGGCTCCGTGCTGGAGCAGCGGGCCCGGGGCTTCTGGCCCGGGGCCACCATCGTCACCGGCAGTGTGGGAGAGCTCATCCGCCGTCTGCAACGGGGCGAGATCGACGTTCTGTTCATCAACGACCTGGCCGGATATGCCTTTTTGCTGACGGACCAGGGGCAGGAATTCGACAGGCTGGATGTCCCCTTCGATGCCGAGACGAAGGTCACCGGGAGCCGTGTGGCGGTCAGGACGGATCGTCGCGATCTGCTGGATGCCGTGAACAGGGCCCTGAAGGCCCTGCTGTACAGTGGCGAGCTCCATAACCGCAGCCGCAACTATTTCCAGTACATCATCTACTGATACCGGGCGGCGGTACGCTGCGGGATCTCCACGGTCCCTTTCCCGGAAGGGAGCTTTCCAAGGTCTTGCCATGATAGGCTTCATCCGTAACAAACCCTTGCCGGCCCGCCGGTATCTGGCCCTGCTGGTGCTGCCCTGGTGCGTGATGCTCCTGCTGGCTGTGGCCGTGCTCTGGCCCTATCTGGCCCGTTTCCGCACCACGGTGGAGGCATTGCAGGACGTGCAGCTGCCCGGGATCCTCGAAGCCCAGCGCACCCGGACCAACCTGAACATGCTGCGCAAGCAGCTGGCCATCATCTATCTGGCCGAGGCCCCCCTGGAGCGGCGGCGCGCCCGCCTGCATGCCGAGGCCCTGCTGGCCGGCATGGAGCATGATCCCTCGCCCGTGGCCGCCGAGGTCCTGGAGCTGGGCCCGCGCATCCGGCAGCTCTATGACATCTGCATGAAGGCGGACAGGGGCCTTTCCCGGCTGCACCGGCATGAGATGGAACTGATGCTGGCCCTCAACAGGCTGGAGCTGGCCACAGGGCGGGATCTGTCCGGGGAGGTGATCTTTTCCCACACCGGCAGGGACGGCGTGCGCCACGGCCGGAAAGCCTTTGACGAGATGCAGCGCCTGCTGGCCCCGGTGGAGCGCGTTTGCGCGGCATCCGCGGATCTCCGGGACATCTGCGACCTGCTCGGGCAGCGCAGGCTCGCCCTGGTGGGGGCCTGGGAAGAAAAGCTCGCCGCCGACGCCCGGGCCCGTGCCCAGTGGCAGGCCCTGGAGGACACGCTGCTGCATCTGGTCAATGTCATCTCCTCGCGCGAGTTGCAGCGCTCCCTGGAAGAAGCCGAATCCCTGTCCCATTCCACGAAATATATCGTCTGGAGCATCTTTTTCTTCACCCTGGGGCTGCTGGCCTTCCTGCTGGTCCTGCTCCTGCTGCTGCGGCGTGACCTGCTGCGGCCGCTGGTGCGCATCGCTGGCAACCTTTCCCGCCTGCGCGACGGCATGCAGCCGGAGCCCATCCCCGCCGTCCGCATCACCGAATTGCAGGAAGTGGTGGACATCATGCCCGACCTCGGCGGCTACCTGGGTTCCCTCAGGGAACGCAGCTGCCGGCTGGAACAGGAGAAGGCCGCCTACTCCCGCATGAGCTTCATGGACAGCCTGACGGGCATCGCCAACCGGCGTGCCCTGGACATGCGCCTGGCGGGCCTGGCGGATCTGCGGCGGGCGGTCAGCCTCATCATGCTGGATGTGGACCTGTTCAAGATCTATAATGACACGCTGGGCCATCAGGAAGGGGACGTATGCCTGCACCGGGTGGCCCAGGTCATGCGCGGCTGCCTGCGTGGCGGCGACCGCGAGATCTTCCGCTACGGCGGGGAGGAGTTCGCCGTGGTGCTGGAAGAGGTCCCGCCGGAGCATGCCCTGCATGTGGCCGAGCGCCTGCGCCAGGCCGTGGAGCAGCTGGACATCCCCCACCCCGGCAGCCCTGCCGGACATGTGACCATCAGCCTGGGCGTGGCCGCCGTCGAGGAGCTGACGCCCGAGACCCTGCCCCGGCTCCTGGAGACCGCCGACAGTGCCCTGTACCGCGCCAAGGAGCGCGGACGCAACAGGGCCCATCTTGCCGGGGAGGTCGTGAAAAAGTCCGCTTGCCTTGCGGCGGACGACAGGCTATAGCTCTGTTTTCCATCCCACCAGGAGAAACTGCATGCGCCCTGCTTCCTGCGGCATCACCCCCGAAGGCTGGCCCACCATCGGCATCACGGCCCTGACGGCCCTTGTTTTCGCCTGTCTCGACTGGCCGGTCCCCGCTGTCCTGGCCCTGGCCCTGTGCTGGTTCGCCTTCCATTTCTTCCGTGACCCCGAACGCGTGGTGCCCACCGCGCCCGGCCTGGCCGTCAGCCCGGCCGACGGCCGTGTCGTCCGCATCGAGCGCAAGCCCGATCCGCTGACCGGGGAAGAGCGCACCTGCGTCAGCATCTTCATGAACGTGTTCAGCGTGCATGTGAACCGCTCGCCCGTGAGCGGCGTGGTGGAGCAGATCCGCTACTGGCCGGGCACGTTCGTCAATGCCGCCTACGACAAGGCCGCCACCGACAACGAGCGCTGCGGCTACCTGCTGCGCGGCGAGGACGGCGCCGCCTGGACCATGGTGCAGATCGCCGGGCTCATCGCCCGCCGCATCGTCTGCCGCGTGTCCGAAGGTGACGCCCTGGAGCGCGGCCAGCGCTACGGCATGATCCGCTTCGGTTCGCGTGTTGACCTTTACCTGCCCGAAGGCTATGTTCCCTCTGTGAGCATCGGCGAGCAGGTCTTCGCAGGCCAGAGCACGCTTGCCACCAGAAACTGATTCCGACCGTCGAGTGGAGCATGGTTGTGGACACCAAGCCGCAAGAAAAAAAACTGCCCGTACACAAGAGCATCTACCTCCTGCCCAACCTCATCACGTCGTTGAGCATGTTCATGGGCTTTCTGTCCATGGTCTGGGCCGTGCAGTCCCGTTTTGAAGAGGCGGGGCTGGCCATCGTGCTGTCCGCCCTCTTGGACGGCATGGACGGCAAGGTGGCGCGCCTGACCCATACGGCCAGTGAATTCGGTGTCCAGTATGACTCCCTGGCCGACCTCATCGCCTTCGGCCTTGCTCCGGCCTTCCTGCTCTGGCAGTGGCAGCTGGAGGGCCTGGGCCGTTTCGGCGTGGTGGTGGCCTTTCTGTTCGCCGCCTGCGGCGCCCTGCGTCTGGCCCGCTTCAACATCAGCACGGCCGTGACCGGCAAACGCTTCTTCATCGGCCTGCCCATCCCCGCCGCGGGCTGCACGGTGGTGGCCTTCCTGTATTTTGCCGGCATCCTGCCGGAATTCTTCCGGCCCGCCCTGCCCTATGTCAGCAGCATCATCGCGCTGGGCCTGGGCGTGCTCATGGTCAGCCGCGTGCGCTACTTCTCCTTCAAGGAGTATGATTTCCTGCGGGCCCATCCGGTGCGCTATCTGCTGGCCGTTATGGTCATCTTCGGCCTGGTCTACGCCCAGCCGCGCCTGTTCGGCTTTCTGCTTTGTGCCGTCTATCTCTGCGGCGGCCTCTACTATTCTTTCGTCATCCTGCCCCGTCGTAACCGTCAGCTACTACGCGCCCTGAATCTGCAGGACGAAGATAAAGCTGCGTAACGGTTTGTCGCCCCGCGGGGGCGGATCGAGAACCTTCTGATCGCCGCCGGCAGGGCGGCCGTTATGCAGTGGCATAACAAACAAGCACCCTCCGAGGGTGTCCGATCAGAGGAGTCAGATCCATGTCCAACCGCGTGCTCTTTTTCGACACCACCCTGCGTGACGGCGAACAGTCGCCGGGCGCGACCATGAACCTTCAGGAAAAGCTCCGTATTGCCTACCAGCTCGAAGTGCTGGGCGTGGACATTATGGAAGCCGGTTTCCCCGCCTCCAGCCAGGGGGATTTCGAGTCCGTGCAGCGTATCGCCCGGCAGGCGAAATCCATCCAGGTGGCGGGCCTGTGCCGCTGCATGGACAGCGACATCGACCGCTGCTGGGAGGCCGTGAAGGACGCCAGGAATCCCCGCATCCATACCTTCCTCTCTACCTCGCCCCTGCACATGAAGTACAAGCTGCGCAAGGACCCTGAGGTGGTGCTGCAGATGATCGAGGCCGGGGTGCGCCGCTGCGCCGGATACACCGACAACGTGGAGTTCTCCGCCGAGGACGCCTCCCGTTCCGAGCGTGACTTCCTGTGCCGCGTGGTGGAGACCGCCATCAGGGCCGGTGCCACCACCATCAACCTGCCCGATACCGTGGGCTATGCCCAGCCGCAGGAATTCGCCGACCTCATCCGCTACGTCATCGAGAACACGCCCAACAGCGACAAGGCCATCTTCAGCGTGCACTGCCACAACGACCTGGGCCTGGCCGTGGCCAACACCCTGGCCGCCCTCAGCGTGGGGGCCCGCCAGGCCGAGGTGACCATCAGCGGCATCGGCGAACGCGCCGGCAACGCCGCCCTTGAAGAGCTGGCCATGGCCCTGCGCGTGCGCAAGGACTACTACGGCCTGGAGCACGGCATCGTCACCGAGCAGCTCTATCCTTCCTGCCGCCTGCTCTCCATGACCATCGGCCAGCCCATTCCCAACAACAAGGCCATCGTGGGCGCCAACGCCTTTGCCCATGAGTCCGGCATCCATCAGGACGGCATGCTCAAGAACCGCGAGACCTACGAGATCATGACCCCGCAGTCCGTGGGCCGCAACGAGAGCAACCTGGTCATCGGCAAGCATTCCGGCCGCAATGCCGTGCGCAACAAGTTCGAGAGCCTGGGCTACAGCCTGGACGACGACCAGCTGCAGATCGTTTTCGAGGCCGTCAAGGCCCTGGCCGACCGCAAGAAGACCCTGCTCGACGACGACCTCATGGCCCTGGTGCAGGAAGAAGTCTACCGTATGCCCGACCTCTACCGTCTGCGCCATGTGAGCGTGCAGAGCTCCGATGCCGGCGGCGTGCCGCCCACGGCCGCCGTGCTCATGGACGTGGACGGCATGGAAAAGAGCGGCGCGGGCTTCGGTGTGGGCCCCGTGGACGCCATCTTCAATGTCATCAACGACATGCTGGGCCGCGAACCCCAGCTGGAACAGTACGCGGTCAATGCCGTCACCGGCGGTACCGACGCCCTGGGCGAAGTGACCGTGCGCCTGCGCGAAGGCGAGTTCTCGGCCGTGGGCCGCGGCGCCCATCCCGACATCCTGGTGGCCACGGCGCGCGCCTATGTGAACGCCCTCAACCACCTGGCCAAGAAGGAAAAGGAAGGCGAGCGCCTGCACTGCCAGCACAGCTAGGATTTACCAAGGGGAGGGGGCCTCTGCCGACGTGAAAGGGCCCTCCCCCGGACAATGCATTCACACGGGAGCGTCCTTCGCGCCCCGGACAAGGAGAACCATCATGCCTCAGACGCTTGCGCAAAAGATCCTGCAAGCCCACACCGACGACGTCATCGAGCGCGACGGACAGATCGTCCAGTGCCGCCTGTCCCTGGTGCTGGCCAATGACATCACCGGCCCCCTGGCCATCAAATCCTTCAAGGGCATGGGCGCCAGCCATGTGTTCGACAAGGACAGGATCGCCCTGGTCATGGACCACTTCACGCCCCAGAAGGACATCGCCTCGGCCAACCAGGTGATGATCAGCCGCCAGTTCGCCCGGGAGCAGGGCATCACCCATTACTATGAAGGCGGCGACTGCGGCGTGGAGCACACCCTGCTGCCCGAACGCGGCCTGGTGGGCCCCGGTGACGTGGTCATCGGCGCGGACAGCCACACCTGCACCTACGGCGGCATCGGCGCCTTCGCCACGGGCATGGG
The DNA here is from genome assembly GCF_900116045.1 of Desulfovibrio piger. Lineage (NCBI taxonomy): Bacteria > Pseudomonadati > Thermodesulfobacteriota > Desulfovibrionia > Desulfovibrionales > Desulfovibrionaceae > Desulfovibrio > Desulfovibrio piger. The sequence continues at coordinate 1,626,040 of NZ_LT630450.1, read as the reverse complement.
CTCCACCGACATCGCCGCCGGCATGGCCCTGGGCGAGACCTGGATCAAGGTGCCCCCCACCATCCGCGTGAACATCAACGGCCGGATGCCCAGGTGGCTGCGCGGCAAGGACCTGATGCTGCTGCTCATCAAGACCATCGGCGTGGACGGTGCCCTGTACAAGGCCCTGGAATTCGGTGGCTCCGTCATCAATGCCCTGCCGGTGGAAGGCCGTCTGACCATGGCCAACATGGCCATCGAGGCCGGCGGCAAGGTGGGCCTGTTCGCCGTGGACGAGCTCACCCGCCAGTACTGCGCCGAACACGGCCGTCCCGGCGTGACCATGAGCCTGGCCGCTGACGAGGGCGCCGCGTACGAGCGCGTGGTGGACATCGACGTGACCGGCCAGGAACCCGTGGTGGCCTGTCCGCACCTGCCCTCCAACGTGAAGAACGTTTCCGAGCTCAAGGACCTGCCCGTGCAGCAGGTGGTGGTGGGCTCCTGCACCAACGGCCGCATCAGCGACATGCGCGACGCCGCCGAGATCCTGCGCGGCCGCAAGGTGGCCAAGGGCGTGCGCTGCATCATCCTGCCCTCCACCCCCGCCGTGTGGAAGCAGTGCCTCAAGGAAGGCCTGATGGACGTCTTCATGGATGCCGGCTGCATCGTGGGCCCCTGCACCTGCGGCCCCTGCCTGGGCGGCCACATGGGCATCCTGGGCGACGGCGAACGCGCCGTGGCCACCACCAACCGCAACTTCCGCGGCCGTATGGGCAGCCTGGATTCCGAAGTCTACCTGTCCAGCCCCGTGGTGGCGGCCGCCAGTGCCGTGGCGGGCTGCATCGCCGGCCCTGACCAGCTCTAAGCCGTTTTTTCAGAAAGGATCACGTCATGAATTACAAAGGTACGGCCCACAAAGTGGGCGAACATATCGATACCGACGCCATCATCCCGGCCCGCTTCCTGGTGACCTCCGACGCCAAGGAGCTGGGCGCCAACTGCATGGCCGGTCTGGAACCTGACTGGGTCAAGCGCGTGAAGCCCGGCGACATCATGGTGGCCGGCCGCAACTTCGGCTGCGGCTCCTCCCGCGAGCACGCCCCCATCGCCATCCTGGGCGCGGGCATGTCCGTGGTCATCGGCCACAGCTTTGCCCGCATCTTCTACCGCAACGCCTTCAACATGGGCCTGCTGCTCATGGAAGTGGGCGACGACGTGGACAAGATCAACGACGGCGACCAGCTGGAAGTGGATGCCGCCACCGGCCTCATCCGCGACCTGACCAACGGCGCCGAGATCCAGTGCCCGCCCCTGCCGGCCTCCATGGCCGCCATCCTGGCCAAGGGCGGCCTGGTCAACTATGTGAAGGAACGCCTGGCCGCCAGGGGCTAGGCGGACAGGTATTGGCTGAGGGGGAGAGGGGCCCCTTTTGAAAAGGGGCCCCTCTCCCCCTCAAACTCCCCCTCTCCTCCCGAAAACTTTTGTTCCGGTCGATGACGGGGCAGGCGGGACGGTGGTCGTGCCCCGGATACCTGTCCCCCGGTGTTTGAGGGGGCTGCCATGCGTGGCCCGGGCGGGACGGTGCTTTCAGGCTCCCTGCCGGAGGGCTTCTGCCGGCTGCCTGGCATCAGCGGGGCCGCTGCCGTGAAAGCCTGACGGAAGCGGCGTGGCTGCGGGGGCCGCTTCCCTTGACGGGCGTCCCGCAGGGAACAAGGACAGTTTTGCATACAAGCGCGGTGCTGCGGCACCGCATGAGGATACCAAGATGAAAAAGACCATTTGTCTGTTGCCGGGTGACGGCATCGGTCCCGAGATCGTGGCCCAGGGCGTGGCCGTCCTGGAAGCCGTGGCCAAGAAGTTCGGCCATGAATTCGACTTCGTGCCCGCCCTCATCGGCGGTGCGGCCATCGACGCCACCGGCGAGCCCCTGCCCGCCGCTACGGTGGAAGCCTGCCGGAAGGCCGATGCCGTGTATCTGGGCGCCGTGGGCGGCCCCAAGTGGGACAACATCGAGCCTGCCCGCCGTCCCGAAAAGGGCCTGCTGGGCATCCGCAAGGCCCTGGGCCTGTTCGCCAACCTGCGTCCCGCCCTGCTGCTGCCCGAGCTGGCCGGTGCCTGCCTGCTGCGTTCCGACATCGCGGCCCGCGGCCTGGACCTCATCGTGGTGCGCGAGCTGACCGGCGACATCTACTTCGGCGAGCCCCGCGCCATCGAAGAGCGCAACGGCCTGCGCGTGGGCTACAACACCATGATCTACGACGAGAACGAGATCCGCCGCATCGCCAAAGTGGCCTTCGAGACCGCCCGCCAGCGCCGCAAAAAGGTCTGCTCCGTGGAAAAGAGCAACGTGCTGGAGACCTCCCGCCTCTGGAAGGCCGTGGTGCAGGAAGTGCACGCCGACTACCCCGACGTGGAACTGAGCCACATGTACGTGGACAACGCCGCCATGCAGCTGGTGCGCGACCCCTCGCAGTTCGACGTCATCCTCACCGGCAACATCTTCGGTGACATCCTCTCCGACGAGGCCTCCGTCATCACCGGGTCGCTGGGCATGCTGCCTTCCGCCTCCATGGGCGCCCAGGCTCCGGCCCTGTTCGAGCCCATCCACGGTTCCGCGCCCGACATCGCCGGTCAGGACAAGGCCAATCCCCTGGCCACCATCCTGTCCGCCGGCATGATGCTGCGCCTGGCCTTCGGCCTGTCCGCAGAAGCCGACGCCGTGGAGAATGCCGTGCGCCAGACCCTGCGTGACGGTTTCCGTACCGGCGACATCATGGAAGACGGCTGCACCCTGGTGGGCTGCGCCGGGATGGGCCGCCTGGTGGCCGAACGCCTGTAACTGCTGGTTCCGTTTTTCCGGGATGGAGCGGAGCCGCCCTGCGGGGCGGCTCCGCTTTTGTCTTATGGGGGAGGGGAAAGCGCCTCCGGCGGCGGTCCCCCCAAAGGAGCTGCCCGATCCTTCCCGCATCCTCTATCCGTGTTTTCGTGCACGCAGCCAGGCCTGGATCTGCGGCCCGGCCATGACCAGGATCACGGCGGCGCAGATGACGGCCACGCCGCTGAAAACGGCGAAGGTGGCGGGCTCATCGAAGACGAGGATGCCCACGGTGACGGCGGTGAGCGGCTCGCCCACGCCCAGGATGGAGGCCAGGGTGGAGCCGATGCGCTGGATGGCCAGGATCAGGGTCAGGTTGGAGATGACCGCGGTGATGACGGCCAGCAGCAGGCTCAGGGCCAGCTGTTCCCAGGTGCCGATGATCTCGAAGGTACCGGAGACCAGGGCATTGATGAGGGAGACCCCGGTACCGAAGAGCAGCACCCAGAAGGTGATGCTCAGGCCGGAGATGCTGTGGATGCGGGCCACGTGCAGGCCCGAGATGTAGAGGGCGTTGCACAGGGCCGAGGCCAGCAGCAGGCCCACGCCCACGGGGTCCAGGCTGCCGCCGCCATCCCCGCCGCCGCTGCCCAGCAGGGCCACACCAAGGATGGCCAGCAGGACGGAACTGGCCGTGATGATGGAAAATTTTTCATGAAAGAAGATGGTCATGATGAGCATGACCATCAGGGGGTAGAGGAACTGCAGTGTGGCTGTGGCGCCGCCCGGCAGGTAGAGCAGGCCCCAGATCATGAGCAGGGCAGCCAGGGCGTAGAGGATGCTGAACAGGGCCAGCTTGCCGAGCTCATGCAGGGGGGCGGCAAGGCGTTCCCGGCGCAGGACGAGGATGATCCCCAGGCTCAGCGCGGCGAAGAGGAAGCGGTAGAAGAGGACGCAGTCCGCGGACAGGCCGCTGCGCAGCAGGGGCAGGCTGAACAGGGGGATGAGACCGAAAGCGGCGGAGGAAACGAGGGCGAGCACGAAACCCATGACAGCTCTCCACGACGATGGATTGACAGGTGTTCAAACGACTGGCGGTTTCCGACATTGCCCCAAAAAAAACGGGAATACAAGGAGGCGCTGGGCCTGGCCGGGGCCAAAAAAAAGGGCGCTCAGGGCGCCCGGAAAAAGGGGGAGCGGCAGCGTGCTAGTTGCCGGCATCGTCCAGCACGACTTCGGCCTCGGGGTGGCCCTGGCGCAGCGCTTCATGCATGGCGGCCGCGTCGGCAAAGGCGAAGAAGGGGCCCACCTGGTCATCCTTGTAACGCACGAAATAGGCCTGCCCGTTCTGCAGGGGGGTGCCGCTGGGGTCGCTGACCACTTCCAGATCGACCTTGCCCACGCCGCGGTCGTTCATGTTGATCTGCTGGGCGGCGGCATAGGAAAGGTCGATGATGCGGCCGCGCACATAGGGGCCGCGGTCGGTCACACAGACCATGACGCTCTTGCCGTTGCTCTTGTCGGTGACGCGCACCACGGTGCCGATGGGCAGGGTGCGGTGGGCCGCCGTGAAGGTGTACATGTCATAACCTTCGCCGCTGGCGGTCTTTTTGTTGTGGAAATCGGCCCCGTACCAGGAGGCCATGCCGGTCATGAAGGCATCGGCATTGCTCTGGGCACGTTTGAGCCAGACATCATGGCTGGAAGAGGCAGTCTTTGCATCGCCGGCATGGACGGCGGACATGGGGGAGGCCAGCAGCAGACAGGCCAGCAGCAGCGCCGGCATCCCCATGGAAGAAGGTGAGGTCATAGAAACTCCTTGGTTGAAGCAGGTGCGCGGCGTGGTTGCCCACGCGGCGCAGGTCGCCGGACGACCCGCCCCGTCAAGGCTGCACAACGGGGTTTGCCTGGAACGCCAGATAAAAAGATGGGGGCATAATGCCTTAAAAAAAGCTTCGTGTCAAACCGTGGAGATTTTGCAAGAGAAAGTCTGGAAAATTTCCTGTCCAAGATGAGTAATTAACAGTTGATATGCAGTTTACCTTTAACTTTATATCGACTGTTGATTTTTGATATATAAAGTTGATTTTTGCAAATATGAAGTTGATATGCAGTAAAAACTTTCTGCAATTCTTCTGCATATTGTGGAAGGGGACAAAAAGCCCCTGCACGGGCTGTCAGGGGGGCCGGAATTGCATATTCCGCTGTCGAGGACGCGCCAGCGAAAGGTGCGGACGGGAGGGCAGGGGGCAAGGCGGAGCGGGGCAGATCCGGCCAGGCGGATGGCCGCTGCCGCGTTGATGACGCCCCTGCCGGGAACAGCACCGTGGGCGGCATGAAGGGCTTTTCGCCGCCGGGGGCGAGGTTTTGGGGGCGTGCGTTCCTCCGGCCCCGTGATGTCCGCGGCGCGGCGGCGGGGACCTGCTCCGGCGAGCCTGCCGGGACAGGTCCGCATCCGGCAGGCAGCGGGCACAGGGCGCAAAAAAAGGGCGCCCCGTGCGGGACGCCCCAGGTCGTTCGCGGCAGGGCCGGGACTTACTACCAGTCCAGGGTGCGCTTGAAGGCGGTGGTCAGGTCGTCCACGCTTTCCTGCAGGACGGTGACGCCGCCACGGGTCATGGTCAGGGTGTTGTCGTCGGTGACGGTGCCGATGCGGCGGCAGATCTGCCAGCTGCCCAGCATGTCGAGGATCATGGCCAGGTCGGGGCGCACGCTGACGATGAGGCGGCTGGCCGATTCGCTGTACAAGAGTTCGGTCAGGGTCATGTCTTCCATGGCGGGCACGGCATCCAGGTCGATGGAGGCGCCCAGGCGGCCGCCGATGCACATCTCGGCCAGGGCCACGGCCAGGCCGCCGTCGGAGCAGTCATGGCAGGCGGACAGGGCGCGCTGGCCCATGAGGCCATGCACGGCGCGGTAGCGCGGCAGAGCGGTGGCGGCGTCCACATTGGGCACGCGGCCGCCGGTGAGGCCCAGCTCGGAGCAGGCTTCGCTGCCGGCCATTTCACGCCAGGTGCCGCCCAGCATGTAGATGTGGTGGCCGGCGGCCTTGAAGTCCGAGGTCTGGGTGGCGATGACGTTGTTGATGACGCCCATCACCGAGAACAGCACCGTGGGCGGGATGGAGATCTTTTCGCCGCCGCCGGTGTAGTCGTTCTTCATGGAGTCCTTGCCGGAGATGCAGGGCACGCCGAAAGCCAGGGAGAACTGCTGCAGGGCCTTGCAGGCGCGCACCAGCTGGGCCAGCTTGTAGCGGCCGTCGGGGGTCTTTTCGCTCTGGACGGGGTCGCACCAGCAGAAGTTGTCCACACCGGCCAGGGCATCGGGGTTGCCGCCCACGGCCACGGCGTTGCGGATGGCTTCGTCCATGGCGTTGGCCATCATCCAGTAGGTGTCGTAGTCGCTGAACTTGGGGCAGATGCCGTGGGAGATGACCAGACCGGCATCGGATTCCAGCAGCGGGCGGATGACGCCGGCGTCGGAAGGGCCGTCGCTCTTGACGCCGCACAAGGGCTTGATGGCGCTGCCGCCGCGCACTTCGTGGTCGTACTGGCGGATGATGTATTCCTTGGAGCAGATGTTCAGGCGGTTCAGCATGCGGCGCAGGAAGGCGCCCTGTTCGCTGTCGGGCATGTCCACGCGGATGTCGTCCACCCTGGGGGCTTCCCACACGGCTTCCAGTTCCAGCTGGGGCACGCCGTCATGCATGAACTCCATGGGCAGGGAGGCCACGGGACGGTCGTTGTAGCGCACGTCGAAGAAGCCGCTGTCGGTGTAGTGGCCCAGGGCGGTGGCTTCCACGTCCATGCGGGCGGCCAGTTCCATGAACTCGTCCAGCCTGGCGGGCGGCACGGCCAGGGTCATGCGTTCCTGCGCCTCGGAGAGCAGGATCTCCCAGGGGCGCAGGCCGTCGTACTTGAGGGGGGCTTTGGCGATGTCCAGCACGCAGCCGCCGGTGTCTTCGGCCATTTCGCCCACGGAGGAGGAAAGGCCGCCGGCGCCGTTGTCGGTGATGGCGTTGTACAGGCCCAGGTCACGGGCGCGCATGATGAAGTCGTACATCTTGCGCTGGGTGATGGGGTCGCCGATCTGCACGGCCGTGGCCGGGGAACCTTCGTGCAGTTCCTCGGAGGAGAAGGTGGCGCCGTGGATGCCGTCCTTGCCGATGCGGCCGCCGGTCATGACGATGATGTCGCCCACTTCGGCCTTCTTTTCCCAGCCCTTGCGGCCGTTGATGTCGGTGGGGATCACCCCCACGGTGCCGCAGTAGACCAGGGGCTTGCCCAGGTAGCGCTCATCGAAGACCAGGGAGCCGTTGACCGTGGGGATGCCGGACTTGTTGCCGCCGTGCTCCACCCCTTCGCGCACGCCTTCCAGCACGCGGCGGGGATGCAGCAGGCGCGGGGGCAGTTCCTTGTCATAGAAGGGAGAGGCAAAGCAGAACACGTCGGTGTTGCAGACCAGCTCCGCCCCCATGCCGGTGCCCATGGGGTCACGGTTGACGCCCACGATACCGGTGAGGGCGCCGCCGTAGGGGTCCAGGGCGGAGGGGCTGTTGTGGGTCTCCACCTTGATGCAGGCGTCGTAGCCGTTGATGAAGGCGATGACGCCGGCGTTGTCCTTGAACACGGACTTGCAGTAGTCGTCGTCGCCCAGGCGCTTGCGGATGGTGGCCGTGGCGTCACGGATGCAGGTCTTGTAGAGGTTGTTGACCTCTTCGCTCCGGCCGGTCTCCCTGTTCTCGTAATGGATGCGGGAGGCGAAGATCTTGTGCTTGCAGTGTTCGGACCAGGTCTGGGCCAGCACTTCCATCTCCACGTCGGTGGGGTCGGCGGGCAGACCGGCGGCCTTGCGGCGGGCCTGTTCGCCGGGGGTGGCGAACTGGTCGCGGATGCAGTGCAGCTCGCGCAGGGTCAGGGCCCAGGTGTTGTCGCGGCTGGCTTTCTGCAGGGCCTCGTCGTCCATGACGGACAGGGGCACCACGTCCACGGTGTCGTTGGATTCGCCGGTGACCCTGGCGGCCTGGGCCTCGAAGCCGGGCTTGGCCTGCCATTCTTCGGCGCTCTTGACGCGGAAGCGCTGGATCAGGGTGTTGCAGAGCAGGTCGCGGGCCAGGGCCTCCACCTCTTCGCGGCCGAGCATGCGGTCGGGCGTGCAGGTGATGCGGTACTGCACCGAGGTGTAGACGCGCAGGCTGTCGCGGGCGATGCCCAGCACCATGGCGGCGGTGTCGCGGGCGGTGCGGCCTTCGTTGTCGGTGACGCCGGGGCGGTAGCCCACTTCCACGATCCAGTGGGGGGCGGGTTCCACGAAGGGCAGCGGCTCCAGCGAGGCCTGCTGCAGGATGGGGTCGTGCCAGATGCCTTCGTCCACCAGACGGTTCACCTGGGCGGCATCCAGACCGTCCACGGTGTAGACTTTGATCTGACGGATGGCGGCAACGGGGATCTGCAGTGCCTTGAGCAGATGCAGCGCCGTCTTGCGGCCCTGGGTATCGGTAATGTTGGCATGAAGCCCGGTTTCCACACGATAGAGCATACGGTCCTCGCTTTGGCGGCGGGAATCCCGCCGGTTCTCCGTAATAAGGCGATTATTTTTTGCGGTCGCGAACGTAGTCGGCCATTTGTTGCAGGATGTCCTGTTCCGGTCCCGAGGGCAGGCTGGCCAGGGCCGCGCGGGCCTTGTCCAGGTAGCCTTCGGCAGCCATGCGCGTGGCCTGGTCGAAACCGGCCGCACGGATGCTGTCGGCGATGCGCCCGGCGTCGCCGTCGGTGAAGGAGGCGTCATTGAAGGCCTGGTCGAAGGCCGCGCGGGCGGCATCGTCCAGGCTGTCGCGGTACATGCGCAGGGGCGGGGTCAGCTTGCCTTCGCGCACGTCGCCGCCCGAAGGTTTGCCCGTGATGCTCTGGGGGGCGAAGTCCAGGGCGTCGTCCACGATCTGGAAGGCCATGCCGATGTTCTCGCCATAGGCGGCGGCGGCCTCCACCCGGGCATCGTCGGCCCCGGCGCGCAGGGCGCCCAGCTGGCACGAGGCCCGGATCAGCCAGGCCGTCTTGCCGCGGATGATCTCCTCGTATTCTTCGGCGGTGGTCTCCACCCGGTGCTGGGCCGCGATCTCCAGGATCTCGCCGGCGGCGGTGCGGCTGGTGGCCTCGGAAAAGCAGAGGCACAGGCGCGGGTCGCCGCACCGGGCCACCAGGGCATTGGCATGGGCCAGCATGGCATCGCCGGCCAGGATGGTGCTGGTGGCGCTGAAAAGGGTATGGGCGGCGGGTTTGCCGCGCCGGGTATCGGCATTGTCCAGCACGTCGTCATGCAGCAGGGTGGCGGCATGGAGCATCTCCATGGTGACGGCCAGATCATAGATGTCTTTTTTGTCATAGCCCAGCAGGCGGGCCATGAGGATGGTCAGCAGGGGGCGCAGGCGTTTGCCGCCCGCTTCGAAGATATGGCGGGCGATGGGGCGCACGGGATGGGGCAGGCCCTCGGCGGCCCGGGAAAGAGCCTTGTTGATGGGGGGCAGTTCCAGTGCCAGACGGGCTTTCAGAAGCAGCATAGGGGCATCTCGGTTTATGGTGCGGGGCGCCAGATATCCGCCAGACGGCGCATGGCTCCCGGAAAATCCGTTTCATGCGGTACGCGCGGCCCCACCCGGTTGGAAACGCTGCGCACCTCCACACAGGCGATGCCCTGGCGGGCGCAGGCCAGCGCCACGGCAAAACCTTCCATATTTTCCAGCAGGGCCTTTGGATGGGCCTGCCTGAGCTGTCCCGCACGCTGCCGGGACGCGCTGACGCCCGCCACGCTCAGGGATGTGGCCGCAGGCAGGGAGCGCAGCCCGTGCAGGCAGGCGGGCAGCCGCGCGGGAGCGGCCAGGGGCAGACGGTCGAAGACCGGCCCGTGCGGCCCTTCCCACTGGGGAAAACCGAACGACGGGCCGTCCACAGCCGTCCCGTCGTGCAGGCCGTATTCCGGCCAGATCTCTTCCTCCACCCGCCAGAGCGAACGGAGGGGCGCCTGTTGCAGGTCCATGCTGCCGGCCACGCCCACGTTGAGCACCAGCGAGACCGCCTGCCCTGCCTGCCGGGCCCCGGCCAGTGCCAGCCCCATGCCGAGGGCGGCGTTGACGGGCCCCACGCCGGTGATGCAGGCCAGGGCCGGCAGGCCCAGGCGCAGGGGCAGCAGTTCCTGCTCCGGCAGGCCGGTCTGCGCCGCCGGGCCGCATGCCGCTCCGGGAACGGGCCCCAGGGCCCGTTCCGGCAGGGCGGCCAGCAGTTCGCGGGCGGTGGCGGCGCAGACCAGCAGCACGGCGCTTACAGTCTCCAGTAGTCGATGCCCGCGGCGCGCATGGCCTGCGGGTCGAAGAAGCCCTTCACGTCCATGAGCACGGCCCTGTCGCCATCCTTGCAGCGGGCCTTGATGTCTTCGGGCGTCAGGGCGGCGTAGGCCTTGTGGCTCACGGCCAGCAGCACGGCGTCCAGGTCGCGCAGCCGGTCCAGATCCACCAGCTCCTGCCCGTATTCGCGCATGGCTTCGGCCGGGTCGGCCTCGGCGTCATGCACCAGCGGGACCACATTGTATTCCTTGAGTTCGCGGATCACGTCCACCACGCGGGTGTTGCGCAGGTCGGGCACGTTCTCCTTGAAGGTGAAGCCCAGAATGCCCACGCGCGCGCCGCTGACCACGTTGCCGTTCCTGATCAGGCGCTTGACCAGGCACTCGGCCACATATTTGCCCATGTTGTCGTTGGTGCGGCGGCCGGCCAGGATGACTTCGGGGTGGAAGCCCATCTCCTCGGCCTTGAAGGTCAGGTAGTAGGGGTCCACGCCGATGCAGTGGCCGCCCACCAGACCGGGACGGAAGGGCAGGAAATTCCACTTGGTGCCGGCGGCTTCCAGCACTTCGAGGGTGTCGATGCCCAGGCGCTCGAAGATGATGGCCAGCTCGTTCATGAGGGCGATGTTCAGGTCGCGCTGGGTGTTCTCGATGACCTTGGCGGCCTCGGCCACCTTGATGCTGGAGGCGCGGTGGATGCCCGCCCTGACCACGGAGCCGTAGACCTGGGCCAGCAGGTCGGCCGTAGCCTGGTCGGAGCCGGAGACGATCTTCTTGATGGTCTCCAGGGTGTGGACCTTGTCGCCGGGGTTGATGCGTTCCGGCGAGTAGCCCACGGTGAAGTCCGTGCCGCAGGTGAGGCCCGATTCCTGCTCCAGGATGGGCACGCAGATCTCTTCGGTGAGGCCGGGGTAGACCGTGGATTCATAGACCACCACGCAGCCCCTGGGCATGTGGCGGCCCACGGTGTGGCTGGCGCCCACCACGGGGGTGAGGTCGGGGGAGCGGTGCTCGTCGATGGGCGTGGGCACGGCCACGATGATCACGGCGGCCCGGGCCAGGTCGGCGGGGTCGCAGGTGTATTCGATCGTGGCGGCGGCCAGGGCCTCGTCGGTCACTTCGTTGGTGCGGTCGTGACCTTTGCGCAGTTCTTCGATGCGGCCGGCGTTGATGTCGAAACCGATCACGTTCATATGGCGGGAAAAAGCCACGGCCAGGGGCAGGCCCACATAGCCCAGGCCAACCACGGCCAGGGTCTGTTCACGATTCTGCAGGGCAGCGAAATCCACCATCGTTTTATCCTTTACAAAAATGCCTGTTTCCGCCATGTGAAAGGGATGACGTTCGACTGGAAACCATTTCTTGCGGCATTGGGTTTGGCCATCCTTCTGGAGGGCCTGGTCTGGGCTCTGGCTCCCGGTGCCATGCGCCGGGCCGTGATCCTCATCGCGCAGATGCCCAAAAGCTCCATACGGGTCCTCGGGCTGGCGGCGCTGGCCCTGGGCCTTTTCCTCGTCTGGCTGGCCCGCAGCGCCTGAACGTTGCGGCCCGCTTCTTCCGCGGACAGGACGGCGTCCCCTTGGGGGCGCCGTTTTTTCGTGCCGGAAGATGACGCCGGCGCACCCCGCCGTGCGGCAGGGGAAGGCAGCGGCGCGCCCGCAGCGTGTTCGCCCGGCTAGCGGGCCTTTTCGCCCACATGCAGGCAGACGATGCCCGACGTGAGCTTGATGTGCCAGGCCCGCACGAAACCGGCATCGGTCATTTCCTTTTCCAGGGCCGGGGCCGTGGGGAAATGGCGGATGGTCTCGGCCAGGTACGCATAGGCGCCCGGGTCGCGGGAGACCATCTGGCCGATGCGCGGCAGGATCCTGTCCAGATAAAAATTGTACAGCCCGCCCCAGATGCGTTCGCTGCCGGAGCCGAACTCCAGGATGCAGGCGCGGCCGCCGGGGGTGAGCACGCGCAGCATCTCGGCAAAGGCCTCGGAGCGCGGCGTGATGTTGCGGATGCCGAAGGCCATGGTCACGCAGTCCACCGAGGCGTCGGGCAGGGGCAGCTTTTTGGCATCGGCGGCCACGGGCATGATGGCCCGGGCATTGTCGCCCTTGAGCTTGTGCAGGCCGCGCTGGAGCATGGGCGGGCAGAAATCCATGGCGGGCACCTGCACCTGCGGGAAGCGGCGGCGGATGGCCAGCGAGACGTCCAGGGTGCCGGCGGCCAGATCGAGCACGCGGTTGGTGCTGCCCACGCGCACGTTCCTGGCCAGCACATGGCGCCAGTAATAGTCGATGCCCAGGCTCAGCGTGTGGTTGAGCAGGTCGTAGAAACCGGCGATGCGGCCGAACATGCCGGAGACGGCGGCGTCATGCCGGGGGCGGGGATCAGTCACGTCCGTCCTCCCTGGGCGCGTTGCCCCGGCGGATGGCTTCGCAGACCACGCGGTACACGGCGGGAAAGACCTCGGCGAAGTTGCCCGGCGAAACCGTGCGCGTCTCGATGAATTTGGCGGTCAGCTCCTTGGCGACCTGAAGGGCTTCCTTGCTGTCTTTGTCCATACCTGGCCTCGTGGCATGCAAAATGAAAAACCCGTCCACTGGGGAATGGCCTTGACCCACAACGGGAAAACGCCGGACGGGTAAAGGAACGGAAACGGCAGCCCCCGCCCCTTTTGTTTTTGATTCGGGCCCCTGCAGGACGGTCGCCTGCAAAAAGCCGTCCGTCAGCATATGCGCTAACGGTGCGCTTGGCAAGTCGGCGCCCCGGCGGGAACGGGCGGGAAAGGCCGCCCGCGCGGGAAAAGGGCCGCTCAGGCCTGGTCCGCCATCAGGCGCCGGATCTCCTCGTGCAGGATGCGCGCGGCAGCGGCGGCGGCCGCCTTTTCCACATATTTGTCAAAGTCCGTCATCAGGTCGCCAAGCTGGTGTTCCAGGGCTTCCACCCGCCGCGCCAGCGCCTGCCGCTCTTCTTCGGGGCGGGCCATGCCGTGGCCGTCCGCGGCGGCCGGGGCCTCTTCGGGAGCTGCCGGGGCCTCCTGCCGCCGGAGCAGGGCCTGCACCTGCTCCTCCAGATGGGTGAGGCGTTCCACGGTCTCCATGAGCAGGGTGCCGTCACTGTGGCCGTTCCCGGCCCGGCCCTCCAGGGCATCGAGACGTTGCAGCATCTCCTGCCGTTCCCCCTCCAGGGCGGAAAGGCGCTCCATGCTCTCCATGAGCAGGACGCTGTCGGGCGCTCCGGCCATGCCGCCGGGGGCGGCCTCTTCCGCCGTGGCGGGCAGGGCCTGCACCTGCTCTTCCAGATGGGTGAGGCGCTCCACGGTCTCCATGAGCAGGGTGGCGTCGCTGTGGCCGTTCCCGGCCTGGTCTTCCAGGGCGCGCAGGCGCCGGTCGAGCTGGCGGCAGCTTTCTTCCAGGCTGCCGAGGCGCTCCAGGCCTTCCGGCAGCAGGGGGCTTTCGGCGCCGCTCTGCCGGGCCAGGGCGGCCAGATGCAGGCCCGTGTCACCGATCACGGCCGCGGAGGCATCCAGCCGGGCCTCCCAGTCCCGGGCGGGGGGCTCGTCACCGGCGGCAGGAGCGGGGGACGGCGCGGGCCCGTGATCCTGGTCAGGCAGCAGGAGCAGGTCGTCAGAGGCCGGGGCCGCCTGCGCCGGGGCCTCGTCGGGCAGGGGGAGGGGATCAGGCGTTTGGGGGCTGTTTTTCGGCAGGTCGGGACCTTTGGCGATAAGGTCCGTCAGTTCGATGATCTCGTTTTGCTCGGCAGATACGGCCATGCGCGCCTCTCATGCAGGATGGTTGATGATCCGGTTCCTCAACGGCTTGCCCTGCATAGCAGCTCATGCTCCAAAAGGCAAACCGGCCAAAAAGAAAAGCCGCGGTTTCCCGCGGCTTGCAGAGCGAAAAAGGATGACGGCCTACGGATGGCACTTGGACTTGGCGCAGCCGGTGAGCTCCTTCTTCAGGTCAGGCTTTTCGGCCACGACCTTGACGTGACAGGACAGGCAGCTCTGATGCTTCAGGGGAGCGTCGGCCTTTTCCTTGGCATGTACCACATAGTACAGGCTGTTGGTCCCCTTCTTGTCCTTCAGGTTGTCATGGCAGCCGGCAGTGGCGCACTTGGCATAGCTTTCCTTGCCGTCCACGGGATGGTGACAGACGACGCATTCCACGGTCTTGTGGGTGGAGTGGTTGAAGGTCACCGGCTTCTTGGGATTGGAACCTTGCAGGACGAGACCGTCAGCCGGGACAGGGGGCTGGGCCGCGATGGCGGGCACGGACAGGGCCAGAGCCAGGACACCGGCAGACAACAGGGCGAACTTCATGACAACCTCCTCACAGGCTAGTCGAACCTTGGACGCGCGGAACGGCTCCGGGACGTCACAGACAGATAACAAATCAATACGCCGGGTTGCAGGATGTGTCAATGTGGGGGACGGAAAATCCGCACGGCTCCCGGGCAGGCGAAAAAAACGGAAAAACCCCCGCCTGCCGTGAAGCCGTGAGATGATTTTATGAAATTTTTCTTGAAAATCGGAAGATTACGCCCTGTCTTCCCGTGCCCCTCCCGCGACATACAGCGGCAGGGTCTGGCGGGTCAGGTGGACACTGTCCGGCACAAAAATATTTTTTTCCAGCCGCAGGCCCGCCTCCACGCGTACCTCCCGGCCCAGATGGGCCCCCTCTTCCACGATGACGCCCGCGCCCAGGTGCGAGCCTTCACCCACATGCACATGGTCCCCCAGACGGCAGCCCGCCTCCAGGCGTGCCCCGGCCCGCAGCACGCAGCCCGTGCCGGTGCGGCAGCCCGCTGCCAGGGAGACACCGGCAAAGATGAGGTTCCCGGCGCCCACAAGGACATCCCGCTCCCTGCGGGCCTCGGGATGCACCGCGCTGACCAGGGTGAAGCCCTGTTCCCGCAGGGCTTCGTGCAGCAGGCGGCGCAGCCTGGCTGCCTGCTTGTGCGGGGCCGTGACCACGGCCCGGGAGAAGTCCCGCCGCAGACGGGCCAGATCGGCGTCCCGGCCCAGCGGCGGCACGCCCGCCTCTGCCGCGAAGTCACAGCGCGGGCCGTGGATGACGCCCGCAGGGACCAGACCGGCGGCCCGCAGCAAGGGGACGGCCGCGGCGCACAGGCTCCCGCCTCCCACCAGCAGGACGGTATCCCGCCCCGTGTCCATCACGATCTCAGGCATCATCCCTCCGCAAAAGAGTGTTCGACAGGGCCACGGCCAGGGTCAGCTGGCCGGCCACCTTGTTTTTTTCCACCAGCAGGCGGACAGCCGTGCCTGCCCTGCCCTCTGCCTGCTGGCCGTTTCCCGTTCCCGCCGGCGGGCCGTCCTCCAGCGCGCCCCGTCTGGCAGGCAATATCCCTTCGCCATCTGTCTTCATCGTGGCGGTCGCGCCCAGCTGCCGGGCCGCCAGCAGGCAGGCGGCCTCGCAGACGCTGAAGGGCGCGCAGCCGAAGCGTTCCCCCGCCGCTGCGGACGGGTGCGGCGTGGTGACGGCGGCCAGCTCTGCCGCCTCGAAGGTCAGCAGGGGCAGGCCCAGACGCCGGGCCAGTTCCTGCAAGGCAGGTTCCCGGGCCTTTTCCGTCACGGTGGCCAGGGCCGCCAGGGCCTGGGGCTCCAGCCCGTGGCGCAGCAGCAGGCCTTCCACGGCCGTGGCCACCAGCGGCGCGGGGATGCCCTTGCGGCAGCCCAGCCCCAGCACCAGCGCGGGCAGGGCCACCCGCAGGCGGCCTTGTCGTGCGGGCAGGCGCTGCCAGTGCACACAGAGCGCGGGCCCGTCCTGTTCCGGCAGTACCTCCTGCCGCAGGAAGGCGCCCCCGTCTCCGTCCGTCACGGCGCCGCAGGGGTCCCACAAGGGCAGGGGACGGCCCTCCAGCCAGCAGGCCTGGGCCGGGGGAAGCTGGTCCCAGTCCAGGATACGCAGGCCCGCTGCCTGGAGGAAGAGATCCAGCGCCGGGCCTCCGCCGCAGTCCGTGGCCGTGGTGATGACCGGCACGGCCCCCAGCAGGGCGGCCACATGGCGGCACAGGCTGTTGCCGCCGCCCCAGTGCCCGGCCAGCAGGCTGATGACGAAGTGCCCGTCCGGCGAGATGACCAGGACAGGGGCATCCGTGCTCTTGTGTTCCAGCAGGGGCGCCACGGCCCGTACGGCGATGCCCGTCGCGCCTAGGAAGATCTGGGGAGAGCCCGCTGCCTGCCGGGCCGCATCCATGATGCCGGCAAACGGCCGGCAGTCTTCCGGGGCAAAGCGTTGCGGCGCGGACAAGCGGCATTCCGCCAGCGCCTCGCCCGTTGGGCTGCGCCACGGCGTTGCGGCCAGTGCCTGCCGCAGGCGCCGGGCCAGCGGCAGGGCCGTGCTGCTCAGGATATGACAGGTACAATGCATGGGGAACGTCGGTTTGGGGTGGTGGGTGGAGAGGAGGGGCGAGGGGGAAGGGGGGCCCTTTTGGAAAAGGGCCCCCCTTCCCCCTCGCGCTCCCCCATCCCCGCCGAAAACGTTTATCCAGGTGGATATGGCACGTCCCCGCCGCTGGACGCAAGGCCTGTCATCCCTCCTGACCGGGAAAGGAGTGGGAGAGGGCAGGCGGAGAAAGCGCCGCAGCCGATGCGGCAGATGGTCGGCGGGCAACAGGGCATGGCTGGCAGTGCGGCGGGCGGGAAAGAGGGGAGTCTCAAAAGGAAAAGAGGAAAACCAGTAGAAGGGGGCTATCGCCTACCACACAACGCCACATAAAAAGGCCGCTGGCGAAACAGGCCGGAGGCGGAGCAGGTCTGGTCCGTTACATCGACGGAGCTGCAAAAGATGGTGGAGGGGGCAGGCCGGATTTTCTTCCAGCAAGAGGCCCCTGTCGGGAGATATGCGGAAAGGGAAGGGAGAGCGCGTCGCGCCGGACGTCACAGACCTGATAAAAAGGTTCTCCCTTTCCTTTGTAAAAAAAAAACAGCCCGCCAAAAGCCGGGAGACCGGCATCAGGGGGCAGGCTCGCGTGCCGGGCAGGCCGTCAGGGACTGGAAGGAAAGGTTTTGGAAAGGAGAGGGGGAGTGTGAGGGGGAGAGGGAGAACCTTTTCCCCGAAAAGGTTTCCCTCTCCCCCTCACCATCTCGTATTACATGCTAAGACAGCCTAGAAGCTGACCTTGCGGGCGGCGTCCAGGGCCTTGTTGAAGTCGTCGTCGGTGTGGGCGAAGGAGACCATGCCGGTCTCGAAGCCCGAGGGCGCCAGGAAGATGCCCTGCCGGCGCATCTGCTTGTAGAAGGTGGTGAACAGCTGCTGGTCGCACTGCTTGGCGGTGGCGAAGTCCACCACTTCCTGCTCGCTGAAGTAGGGGCAGAACATGGACGCGATGGTGGGCATCTGGATGGGCACGCCCTTGGCGCCGAGGATGGCGCGCAGTTCGCCGGCAAAGGCGGCCACGCGGCGTTCCAGGGCGTCGTAGTCCATCTGGCGCAGCTGGCGCAGGGTGGCCAGACCGGCGGCCATGGCCAGCGGGTTGCCGGAAAGGGTGCCGGCCTGATAGACGGCGCCGCGCGGAGCCACGTTTTCCATGTACTGGCGCTTGCCGCCGAAGGCGCCCACGGGCAGGCCGCCGCCGATGATCTTGCCGAAGGTGGTCAGGTCGGGATCGATGCCGAAGCGGGCCTGGGCACCGCCGAAGGCGGCGCGGAAGCCGGTGATGACTTCGTCGAAGATGAGCAGGGCGCCGTACTGGCGGGTGATCTTGCGCAGGCCTTCGAGGAAGCCGGGCCTGGGCAGGACAAGGCCCATGTTGGCGGCCACGGGTTCGACGATGACGGCGGCGATGCCTTCGCCATGCCGGCGGAAGATCTCGCGCACGGCGTCAAGATCGTTGTAGGGGGCCAGCAGGGTGTCGGCCACCACGGCGGCGGGCACGCCGGGGGTGCCGGGGATGGAGAAGGTGGCCACGCCGGAACCGGCGGCGGCCAGGAAGGGGTCGGCATGGCCGTGGTAGCAGCCCACGAACTTGAGCACCTTGTCGCGGCCGGTGACGCCGCGGGCCAGGCGCAGGGCGCTCATGGTGGCTTCGGTGCCGGAGTTGACCATGCGCACCATCTCCAGGCTGGGCATGTCGGCCACCACTTCCTCGGCCAGGGTGACTTCATCGGGGCAGGGAGCGCCGTAGCTGGTGCCGCGCCCGGCGGCCTCACGCACGGCGGCGGTGACGGCGGGGTGGTCGTGGCCCAGGATCATGGGGCCCCAGGAGAGGATGAAGTCGACATATTCGCGGCCGTCCACATCAGTGATGTGGCTGCCGTGGGCTTCGGCGATGAAAAGGGGCAGGCTGTCCACGTTGTGGCAGGCGCGCACGGGGCTGTTGACCCCGCCGGGGATGAGCTGGCAGGCTTTTTCAAAAAGCGCGCGGGATGTGTCGTCCATTGGCGTCAGGCTCCTAAAAATAGGTCATGGAGATTTTTTTGAGCTCTTTCAGGCTCTTGAGGATGGCGTATTCACGCAGGGGAGTGGTGGCGATCAGTTCCTGCGCCACGTCGAGGCATTCCTGCTCGCTGCGGCCGTGCACCATGGTGTACAGCTCGTAGGGCCAGTCGGGAGCGGCGCTGGGGCGGTAGTAGACATGGGAGATGCGGCTGTGCCGGGCGGCGATGGTGCCGCATTCCTCCACCAGTTCGGGGGCCACTTTCCAGCCTATCATGGCATTGTGGTTCCAGCCGGTCTTCTGGTGTTTGATGCTGGCCCCGAAGCGGCGGATGGCACCGCTCTGCTTGAGGCGGGAGAGCAGATCGAGGACTTCCTCCTCCGTGCAGCCCGCGGTGCGGGCGATGTCGGCATACGGGGTCAGGGAGTCGGGCAGGTCGGCCTGCACGATACGCAGGACGGCACGTTCTATTTCGGTGAATTGCTGGGCCATGGATTCCTCGCAGGACGCAAAACGCCGCGCCTGTGAAAGCGCGGCGGATGCGCCCGAAAAAGGCCCGGCAGCCTGGGCTGCGCGCGGCTTAACGGTTGAAGGAGCGGGCGAAGAGGTCCTGGATGGCATCGCGGCCGTTGTCTTCCAGGAAGCGGGTGCCCGTAGCGGCAAAGTGGGCATGCTCGATGACGGGTTTTTCCACCGGGGCCCAGACTTCCTTGTTCCAGGTGAACCAGCCGTTCTTGGGCTGGTCGAACACCAGCAGGGGCTTGTTGCAGATCTTGGCGAATTCGGCGCCCCAGCCGGTACCGCCCTTGACGGTGTTGTCGGGCTGGATGGCACCGATGACGATGACCTGGTTGCCGCTGCTGACCTGCCAGCAGATGGACTGCAGCACCTTGCGGAAGATGGGGGCGCGGGTATATTCGCGGTTCATGAGCTTGGAGACGTAGGTCAGGCTCACGTCCTTGAGCGCCAGCTCTTCGGAGGTAAGCACGCGCACGCCGCGCTTGCGCTCGATCTGATGACCTTCAAAGCTGTAGTTGACTTCTTCGATGCCCCAGCCTTCGGCCAGAGCGCCGAAAAACTGTTCGGTCCCGGCAGCGCCGCCGCTGTAGAGAACACACTGTTTGGGATTGAGCATGCAAGCCTCCTCATTAAGATTGCTTCGTGCGGTACTTCCGGCACGTCTTTCGCATCATGGCAGAATTTGCCGCGCTCGGCAAGGCGGGCAGGGGCCCGCCCGTGCGCCGGGCGGTGGCGGGGTGTGCTGTTTCCGGGGGTGTCCGTCCCCGTCCTTCGCCGACAAAAAAAGCCCCGGAAGCGATGCACCCGGGGCGTTTCTTATGTCCGCGGGAAATCCCTAGTAGCGGGGAGGACGCGGGGCGCGGGGTTTGGCTTCGTTGACGCGAAGGGTGCGACCACCAAAGCTGTAGTTATCCAGAGCTTCGATGGCAGCCTGAGCTTCACCGTCTTCCATTTCCACGAAGCCGAAGCCGCGGGCACGGCCGGTTTCCCTGTCGCTGACCAGTTTCACCGACAGAACTTTGCCGTATTCGGCAAAAAGATCCTGCACCTGTTCTTCAGTAGCGGCCCAGGGGAGGTTCCCAACATAGATGGACTTGGACATGAAAAAACACCCTCTCGAAAGTGACAGACACACCGCATGTGATCCCCAAAACAGCTTGAAGACCTGCAGCACTTGAGAAAACAGAAACATGCTTTGCGGGGCTTGTCAACGCAGACTGGCGAAAAAAGTCCGTTATTTCTTGATTTTCCGTTTTTTTTCCCCTGGTTTCCGGGGCCGTCCGGGAGGGCGAACAGGCTGAATTATCAGGCAAAGAAGAGGGGAATGGACCGCTGTTCGCGTTTTTTTTCACAAAATGTTTTTTCTTTGTCCAAAGGTGCCGGGATGGCTGGAAAAATGCTGGTTGAGCGCACAACCTCGCACCGGGAAGGGAACAGCGCGCGCCCGGAGGGGGAAGCGCCGGAAAAGGGGGAAAACAGGGCGGCGCAGGCCGCTGCGCCACGGGGCAGGGACGGCGCCGGGGCCACGCGGGGCCCCCGGGATAACGGGGCCTTTCCCCGGCGGGGGCATCCCGTCTATTGCGGCGTTTCCGAGGGGGCCCAGTCGGGGGCCAGGTCCTCGAAGGCCGTATAGGGAGACATGTAGAGCAGCTCGGCCACACCCACGGGACCGTTGCGCTGCTTGCCGATGATGATCTCGGCGATGCCCTGCACCGGCCGGTCGGCGGGCTTGGTGAACTTGTACACGTCATCGCGGTAGACGAACATGATGACGTCGGCGTCCTGCTCGATGGCGCCCGATTCGCGCAGGTCCGAGAGCATGGGGCGCTTGTCGCCGCGCTCCTCCACCTTTCGGTTGAGCTGCGAAAGGGCCACCACGGGCACGTTCATCTCCTTGGCCAGGCC
This sequence comes from Desulfovibrio piger, assembly GCF_900116045.1. Classification (NCBI taxonomy): domain Bacteria; kingdom Pseudomonadati; phylum Thermodesulfobacteriota; class Desulfovibrionia; order Desulfovibrionales; family Desulfovibrionaceae; genus Desulfovibrio; species Desulfovibrio piger. Next base: position 1,605,093 of record NZ_LT630450.1, on the reverse strand, counting down.
CTTGAGGGAGCGGGAGATGTCCGAGATCTCCAGCTCGCGCGAGTCGGTGCGGCGGCTGGTGCGCATGAGCTGGAGGTAGTCCACGATGACCAGGCCCAGGCCCTTTTCGGCCTTGAGGCGGCGGGCGCGGGCGCGCAGCTCCAGGGTGGTCAGGGCCGGGGTGTCGTCGATGTAGATGGGCGCGCGCGAGATGACGTCGGCCGCGGCGTAGAGGTTGCTCCAGTCGGCGTCGTTGAGCAGGGCCGGGCGGCGCAGCTTGGACATGTCCACCTTGCCCCACACGGCCAGCATGCGCTGCATGAGCTGCTCCTTGCTCATTTCCAGCGAGAACACGGCCACGGGCACGCCCTGGCGGATGGCGGCATTGAGGCCCATGCAGAGCGAGAAGGCCGTCTTGCCCATGCTGGGCCGGGCGGCCACGATGATGAGGTCCGAGGGCTGGAGCCCGGCGGTGAGCTTGTCCAGGCGGCTGTAGCCGGTGGTGACGCCGGTGATGACGTCGCGGGAGTCGGCCAGTTTGGACAGGTTCTCGAACACGCTGTCCACCAGCTCGCGGGCGCCGGTGAAGTCGCGGCCCGTGGTGCGCTGCGAGATGGCGAACACGGCCTGTTCGGACTCGTCCAGCAGGCTGCCCACCTCGCGCGAGGCGTCGTAGCAGTTGCTGATGATGGACGAGCAGGCATTGATGAGGCCGCGCTGCAGGGACTTGTCACGCACGATGGTGGCGTAATATTCGGCATTGGCGCCGGAGACCACGGCCTGGGCCAGGTCGGCCAGATAGACGGCCCCGCCGGCCTCTTCGAGGGCATTGCTGCTCTTGAGCTGTTCGGCGGTGGAGATGAGGTCGATGGGCGCGCTCTTGCGGTACAGGTCCAGGAAGGCCCGGAAGATGGTGGCATGGGCCGGCAGATAGAAATCCGTGTCGGCGATGAGGTCCACGATGACGTGCATGAGCTGGGGCCGCATGAGGATGCCGCCCAGCACGGCCTGTTCGGCTTCGGGGCTGTGGGGCGGCACGCGCCGCAGCAGGTCGTTCTCCGCGTTGCGGGCGCGGTCGCCGGTCTCGGGGCTGCGGGGCGCGCCGGACGGGCGGGAGGGCTGGGCGGAAGCGGGGCCGAAGGATTCGTTGCTGGCCATGATGATCTCGCGGGTTCGGGATGAGGGATGTTGCCTGACAGGGATACGGTGTGCGCACGGGACTGTCAATCACGGGGCCGCGTCCCGCGGGCAGGGGCCGGGGACGGCCGCGGGCACGAAAAAAGCCCCGCTCGTCGAGCGGGGCTTCGGTCAGCATGGGGCCGGAAGGCCGACGCCTGCCTTATTCGGCTTCGGCGGCGGGAGCTTCGGCTTCGGCTTCGGGCTGGGCTTCTTCTTCCACCACGGGATGGTCGGAAATGACCTTCACCGGCACGGTGGCCACGATGCTGGCGTGCAGGCGCACGCGCACGGGATGTTCACCCAGGGTACGGATGGGGGCGTCCATGAGGATGCGGCGGCGGTCCACATCCACGCCCAGAGCGGTCAGGGCATCGCCGATGATGCTGCTGGTCACGGAGCCGTACAGCTTGTCGTTGTCGCCCACATGCATGGGGATGACGACTTCCAGGGCTTCCAGCCTGGCGCACAGGGCCTGGGCGTCAGCGCGCAGGGCGTCCATGCGTTCCTGGAGCTTCTTGCGTTCCAGTTCAAAGGCCTTCATGTTGGCTTCGGAAGCCACCATGGCCAGGCCCTGGGGCAGCAGGAAGTTGCGGCCGTAGCCGGGCTTCACGGTGACGACGTCGCCAAGGTTGCCGAGATTTTCCACGTCGGCGCGGAGTATCAGTTTCATGTGCGCCTCCTTAGATCATGCTCTTTTTCTTGACGGTGGAATCATGCGTGGCGGTGTAGATGAGCAGGGCCATCTGGCGGGCACGCTTGATCTCGCGGGTCAGCAGGCGCTGATGGTGCGCGCAGGTACCGGTGATGCGGCGGGCGATGATCTTGCCGCGTTCGGTGATGAAGTCGCGCAGGATGTCGGGGCGCTTGTAGTTCAGGGGCAGATCCTTGTCCGCGCAGAAGCGGCAGAACTTGCGACGGGGGGCAAACTTCTTCTTGAAAGCCATTACGCGACCTCCACTTCTTCAGCCAGTTTGACGGTCACGAACTTGAAGATGCCGTCGGTGATGCGCACGTTGCGTTCCAGTTCGGCCACCAGTTCGGCGGGAGCCTGGTACACGAGGCGCACATAGTAGCCGCGCATCTGCTTGCGCACGGGGTAGGCCAGATCGCGCATGCCCCAGTGATCCACTTCTTCCATGACGCCGTTTTCGCGTTCCACCACGCCGGTCAGGGCGGTCAGGATGCCCTCACGGGTCTCGGCGGACAGCTCCGGCGAAAGGAGGAGCAGGGTTTCGAATTTCCGCATGGTTATCTCCTTTTGGACTGACAGCCCGTACCCCTCTGGTACGAGCAAGGGAAGACGCTCTATAGCCGCAAGCGGCGCGTCTGTCAAGTTTTCGGCCGCAAAAGCGGCGGAAAAATCTTTTTGGGGGCGGCCGCGGGACCGTTCCCGCGGGCCACGGGCAGGCCTGCCCCGCGTGAGGGACGGGCACGCTGCGCCGGGGCCGCGCTCCCGCCCTATTTGTGGTACACGCGCGGGCTGCCCTGGCCCAGCAGGCAGAGCAGCTCGTAGGCGAAGCCGCCGCAGGCTCCGGCCAGCTCGTCGATGCCGACGGGCGTCTCGCCCGGCGCGGCAGGGCCGCCCAGCAGCCAGGCCGTGTCACCGGCGCGCGCCGGAAGGCCCGTGACGTCGACCATGAACATGCCCATGCAGATGCGGCCCACCTGGGGCGCACGGCGGCCGTTGACCAGCACATGGATGCGGCCGGAGGCGCCGCGGGGATAGCCCACGGCATAGCCCGCGCCCACCACGGCCACGCGCATCTCGCGCGGGGCGATGAAAGTCTGCCCGTAGGAGATGCCTTCACCGGGCTTGAGGTGGCGCACCTGCAGCAGGGGGGCGCTCACTTCCATGACGGGTTCCAGGCCCGCGCCGCGTCCTTCCCAGGCCGTGCCCCGGAAGGGGTTGCCGCCATAGAGCGAGAAGCCGGGGCGGCAGAGCTCGAAGCGGCTCCCGGGCCAGCCCATGGTCCCGGCCGAATTGGCCAGGGAACGCCTGAGCTCCGGGTAGGCCGCCCGCAGGCTGTCGGTCATGGCCGTGAACTTTTCCAGCTGGCGGCGGGTGAAATCTTCCTTTTCCGGCATGTCGGCACAGGGGAAGTGCGAGACGGCCAGGATGGGCTTGAGGCCGGGGCAGGCGCGCAGGCGTTCCAGCAGGGCCGGGATGTCTTCCGCGCCGAAGCCCAGGCGGCTCATGCCCGTGTCCAGTTTGATGGCCACGCCCCAGGGGTCGGCGGGGTTGCCCAGGGCGGCGGCCTTTTCCAGGGCCTCGAAGCCGGTGACGAGGGGCGTCAGGCCGCAGGCACTGGCCTGCTGCCAGTCCTCATCGTCCAGGCAGCCCAGCAGGGGCAGGATGAGCTGGGCCAGGCCGTCCTGGCGCAGGCAGGCCCCTTCGGCCACGGTGCCCACGGCAAAGTGGCGGGCGCCGGCGGCGTCCAGGGCGTGGGCCACTTCGGTCATGCCGTGGCCGTAGGCGTCGGATTTGATGACGGGCATGAGGCTGCCGGGCCGGCCCATGCGGCTGAAGTTGCGGACAAGGGCCCCCAGGCGGATATGACAGCGGGAAGGAGTGAAAGTGCAGCTCATGACGGCTCCTCGGATGAAAAACAGGGGGAAAGCATAGCAGCATTGTCCGGCAGGCACAAGAAAAGTCTGTCATGATTCCGGCAACACCCTGGTATGTCAGGCAAAAAATCACAGGGCCGGATGGCTTGTCTTTCCGCGTCCATCCGGCTAGTCTGCCCGCCATGACACAATCCGTCTATACACTCGAACACAGCGACAATGCGGCCCGCGCCGGTCTGGTGCGCACGGCGCACGGCGTCATCCCCACGCCCATCTTCATGCCCGTGGGCACCGTGGGCTCGGTCAAGGCCATCGCGCCGGACGATCTGGCCGCCATCGGCGCGCCCATCATCCTGGGCAACACCTACCATCTTTACCTGCGCCCCGGGGACGGGCTGGTGGCCCGGCACGGCGGCCTGCACGGCTTTGCCTCCTGGCCCGGCGCCATCCTCACCGACAGCGGCGGCTTCCAGGTCTTCAGCCTGAGCTCCCTGCGCAAGATCCGGGAGGAAGGCGTGGAGTTCCGTTCCCATCTGGACGGCTCCAGGCATCTGTTCACGCCCGAGAGCGTGGTGGGCATCCAGCGCAACCTCAATTCCGACATCATGATGGTGCTGGACGAATGCGTGCCCTACGGCGCGGACTATGCCTACACGGAAAAGTCCCTGGCCCTGACCACGCGCTGGGCCCTGCGCGCCCGTGCGGCCTATCCGCAGGGCAGCGGCCGGAACCTGCTGTTCGCCATCACCCAGGGCGGTTTTTTCAAGGACCTGCGCCAGCGCTCCATCGAGGAGCTGTGCTGCCACGATTTCGACGGCTTCGCCATCGGCGGCCTTTCGGTGGGCGAGAGCAAGCACATGCTCTACGACTTCATGTACGAAGTGGCGCCCCGGCTGCCCAAGGACAAGCCCCGCTACCTCATGGGCGTGGGCACGCCCCTGGACATCGCCCACGGCATCAATGCCGGCATCGACATGTTCGACTGCGTGCTGCCCACCCGCAACGCGCGCAACGGCACGCTCTATACCTCGCTGGGCAAGATCAACATCAAGCGCAGGGACTACGCCGAGGACGACAGCCCCCTGGATCCGGCCTGCGACTGCTACACCTGCCGGACCTTCTCCCGTGCCTATCTGCGCCATCTGTACGTCAGCAAGGAGCTGCTGGCCTTCCGCCTCAACTCCCTGCACAACCTGACCTACTTCCTCAACGTGGTCAGGCAGGCGCGCCGGGCCATCCTGGAGGACCGCTACGCCTCCTTCCTGGCCCATATGGAAAGCCTCTATCCCGATGAGGCGGCCCAGGGGCGGGGGCTGTGATAACAGTTTTTGATAACAGCCCGGCAGGACAGGAAAATATCGCAAAGTTGATTTTTTATATCAATTTATGATAGGGTAATGCCACGCTCCGCATCCCCGAAACAAGTGAGGGACCGTGTCGTTTCCTACCCATTCCGCCCCCTGTTTCACCTGGCACCTCCCGACGGACAGGCTCATCTTCTGTTCGCCGGCCCTGCTCCTGCTGGGACTGGCACCGGAGACGGCGCCGCAGACCATGACGGCCTTCCTGGACCGGCTGCCGGAACCCCAGCGCCGTTCCCTGCAACGCCAGCGCCAGATGGTCCTGGCCGGGAAGAGCCCCGGCTGCCAGACCTGTTCCTATGCCTGCAACGGCAGGCGGGTCCGCGAGGCGCTGCACGTCATCCGGTGCGGCGCCGACGGCAGGCCGCGGACGGTCCTTGCCACGATCGACCTGCTGGACGACATTTCCCTGTCGATGGGGGACGACGCCGGCTACTGGACCTATGCCCGGAAAGAAGGGGACCTGCTGCTGGACGTCCGCGGTGCCGTCCTGCTGGGCCTGCGCCCCGTGGCGGGGCCGCTGGACAAGGGGGGCCTGCGCCTTTTGCGCCGCCGTTACCGGGCAGCGGGGACACTGGCGCGCCTGCGCCGCTGGCTGGACATCCCCCTGTGTTCGGGACGGCAGACCCTGCTGCTGATGCCCTCCCGTTCCGAAGAGCTGCCCCTGCTGCTGACGGCCTCTGTCCTGAAACGGGATGGAGACGGGCGGGCCCTGGTGGTCTCGGGCAGTCTGGCGCCCTTCCTGGCGGGCAAGGCCGCCACGGTGGGCGGCGCCGACCGCCTGCTGCTGGCCATGGATGCCTGCAGCGACGGCCTGTGGGACTGGGACGCCACCACCGGCAAGGTCTATTACAGCCAGAATTATCTGGCCATGCTGGGACACACGTCCGAGACCTTCCCCCCCGAGCTGGAATCCTGGACGCGCGCCGTGCATCCTGACGATTACGAAAAGACAGTGACCATGCAGATGCGGGTGGCGGCGTCTCCCGCGGAGGGGGACTCCTTTGCCTGCACCTACCGCATCCGCAAGGCCGACGGCTCCTGGCTGTGGGTGCTGGGGCGCGGCTGCGTGACCAGCCGGGACAGCCGGGGACACGCCTTGCGCATCGTGGGCATGCATACGGACATCAGTTCCCTGCAGCACGACCGCAATGTGCTGGAAGAGAAGATCCGTGTGGATTCCCTGACAGGTGTCTACAACCGTTACCATCTGGACGGGCTGCTGCAGCAGCTGCGCCTGCGCCGGGGCCCCCTGTGCATCCTCATGGCCGATGTCAACGGCCTGAAGATGATCAACGACCATCTCGGGCACCATGCCGGTGACGAACTGCTGCGTACCGCGGCCCAGCAGCTTTCGCGGCATATCCGGCAGGAAGACTGTCTGGCGCGTCTGGGCGGGGACGAGTTCGTGCTGGTGCTCTCCTGTCCCGGCAGCGTGGTGCGCAAACGCCTGGCCATCATCCGCAAGGCCCTGGAGGCCTGGAATGCCGGCGGCGGCCTGCCGCTGGAACTTGCTTTCGGCCTGGCCGATTCGGACGACGGTTCCGTGCCGCCCGATGTGCTGCTGCGTCAGGCCGATGCCCGCATGATGGAAGAGAAAAAGCAGGTGCGGGCCGCCTCCCATGCCCGCATCCGGGCCTGGCTGGAGGCCCGTACGGGCAGAAAGGTTTCGGGGGACGACCCCCGGCTCTGATGCCTGCCGCTCCGGCAGCCCAGGGGCATCGTCCTTTCCGTCAGGGCGCACGGCCGCCTCGCGGACGTCCGCGCCCGGCTCCGGCCGCGCGGCAGGCGCGTGGATCATGCGCGCAAGGCCCCTTTCCCTCCCGGCCGTCCCCGCCTGTGCCGGCCCGTTTCCCCGTCCGCTCCCCGTCACGGCGCCGCCGTCCCCGCCTCCTTCCCCGCCGCCGTCATCCCCGTCCCGCCCTGTCATGCGCCGCCCCGCGGCGGCCGTGCGCCCCTTCCCCGCGCTTGACCAGGCGCGCCGGATATGGGAGACAGGGCTCAGACACGCATTTTTTCATGACATATATACGAGGAAAGACAATGAACGGTCAGAACTACCGTTGCGGCTGGGTGGCGCTCATGGGGCCGCCCAATGCCGGCAAATCGACCCTGCTGAACGGTCTCATGGGCCAGAAGGTGACCATCGTCACGCCCAAGCCCCAGACCACCCGCAACCAGATCGTGGGCATCCTGACGGACGGCGATGCCCAGGCCATCTTCATGGACACGCCCGGCCTGTCGCAGGTGCGCGGCCGCCTGAGCAAGACCATGATCCAGGCCGTGTGGCAGAGCCTCGGCCAGGCCGATGTCATCATGCCCGTGCTGGACGCCCACCTGTACATCCGCCATCCCGAATATCTGGACCGGGACCTGGCGCCCGTGGCCGAGGCCCTGGCCAGCGACGAGCGCCCCATGGTGGTGGTGGCCAACAAGGTGGACCTGTTCGCCGACAAGAGCCGCATGCTGCCCCTGCTGACCCGTCTCAACGAGATGTGGCCCCGTGCCGAGATCTTCCCGGTGTCGGCCCTGAACAAGGACGGCCTGCCCGAACTGGCCAGGCTCATCAAGAAGCAGCTGCCCGAGGGCATGGCCCAGTTCCCCGAGGACCAGATCTCCACCGCGCCGGTGCGCTTCATGGCCGCCGAGATCGTGCGCGAGAAGCTCTTCCTGCACCTGCGCCAGGAAGTGCCCTACGGCATCGCCGTGGAGGTGGAGAACTGGGAAGAAGACCCCGAGCGTGAACAGACCATCATCCACACCGTCATCTATGTGGCCCGTCCCATGCACAAGGGCATGGTCATCGGCCGCGGCGGCTCGGTGCTGAAGCAGGTGGGCATGGAGGCCCGTCAGGACATCCGCGAGCTCATCGGCGGCAAGGTGCATCTGGAACTGTGGGTCAAGGTCCGGGAGAACTGGACGGAAGACACGGCCTTCCTGCGCGAGCTGGGCATGGGGGCCGAATCCCTGTAGAGGAAAGCATGATGATGGATGATTCCGCCTTGCGTGAACGCTACCGTTCCGTGCTGGAGCGGCTGGGCGAGGCCGTCGCCCGTGCCGGCCGCACGCCGGAAGAGGTACGCCTGATCGCTGTTTCCAAGCTGCATCCGGCCGCTGACGTGGCCTGTGTGGCTGCCGCCGGACAGGTGGATTTTGGCGAGAACTATGTGCAGGAAGCCCTGCAGAAACGGCAGGAGCTGGTGGACCAGCCCCAATGCCGTGACATCCGCTGGCACATGATCGGCCATGTGCAGAGCCGCAAGGCCGCGCAGGTGGCCGGGGCCTTTGCCCTGGTACACACCCTGGATTCCGTCAAGCTGGCCGATGCGCTGGAAAAGCGCGCCGCCGCGCTGGACGTGGTCCAGCCCGTGCTGTGCGAGATCAATGTGGGCGAGGAGCCCCAGAAAGCCGGCATCATGGCCGATGCCCTGCCCGGACTGGCGGAGCATGTGCTGGCGCACTGCCCCCATCTGGAGCTGCAGGGGCTCATGTGCCTGCCGCCCGTCTTCGACGCGGGCGAGGCCGCGCGGCCCTACTTTGCCCGCCTGTACCGCCTGCGCGAGGACTTGCGGGCGCGCACCGGCCTGCCGCTGCCCCATCTTTCCATGGGCATGTCCGGCGACTTTGCCGCGGCCGTGGCCGAAGGGGCCACCCTGGTGCGCATAGGTACGGACATCTTCGGCCCCCGTCCGCCCAAGGTCACTGCCTGACGGACCATCACGAGGATATGCGAGGAGCCTGTCATGACAGGCTCCTTTTTTATTCCATGGTGTTGGTCCAGAGCGGGGAGGTGGTGAGCTGCAGCCTCTTGCAGCGAAGAGGGCAGAAAGCAGGTGTGGCTTTATACGTTGTCACCTTGCCGCATCACCGGGCCGTACGGCAGGCCTGCCGCCGGGACGGGGACAGGCCCGGGCAAGATCAGGACTGCCGGGCCTCCCATTCCAGCAGGCAGGCCCCCAGGGGCAGGGCCTGCTGCAGGAATTCCGTGCGGCTCATTTGGCCGGGATCATAGGTCAGCAGAGCGGAGCCGGTGACGGCGTTGAATGTGGCCTCCCGGATGCCGGTCCCCTCGCACAGCAGCGTGTACAGGGCCCCGAACGTGCTGCTTTCCCGGAACAGGGGATGACGCAGGCGGACACGTCCGTCGCTGAAATGGTGGATACTCCCCAGCAGGGCACGCATGGCGGCCTCCATATCCGCGCTGTCCACGGCCGTCGATGCTGCGGTGCCTGCTGGCAGGGCCTGCACGTCGATGGTCTCCGCTCCGGTCTCGTGCGGAGACGCGGCAGGCAGGAAGGTGCGTACGGTCTCGCCCACGGTGGTCTGGCGTTGCAGGAGGCCGGTCAGCAGCTCATCAAGGGCCGGGGCGTCCGTCTGGCGGCAGCCCTTGCCGTCTTTGCCGCTGCGGCTCCCCTTCATGCCGCTGCCGTGCAGGGAGCCGCCTCTGCCGCATCCCATACCTTTACCGGAGCCGCCGCCTTTACCGGTGCCCAGCCCCTGGCTGAGAGTCTGCAAAAGGCCGCTGCCGGCCAGTCCCTTGCCTGCCATGCCCAGCAGGCCCATGCCGAGTTTCGTCCAGAGCATGTCTGTCGCTCCTTTGCGCCGCCCCTGTACGGCATCATGCCGCCTGCGCCGGTGTGCGTCGTCGGACCGGAAATCAGCGTGATGTCCGGCCTCTCCTGCCATGTCCAAAGCCGTGTCCGCCACGCGGACGGGCAGGAGGACACGGCTCCTCTGTCTGCTCTGCTGTCCCGGGCGTCCGCGTCGCCCCATCCGGCTGCTGCCCGTGCCTGTGTCCGCCGTGAGGGCCCTCTCCTCCCCTGTGGTGCTGGCAACGCAGCCGTACGGGACCGCCCTCCATGACCAGGGGCAGCCCCCGGGTAAGGGCCTGGGCCACACGTCGGCGGGCTTCGGCCAGCAGGCGGCAGAACGTGGGCGGAGAAATCTTCATCTGCCGGGCGGCCTCTTCTTGCGAAAGCCCTTCGGCATCAGCCAGGCGCAGTGCCTCCAGCATGTCCAGGCCCAGCGTCATGGCGGGCGCGTCGTGCCCTGTGTCAGGGGAGAAGCGTCGGCACGCGGGCTTGGCAGCGATGAGGCGCAATTTTTGCGGTCGCATGGGACATCCTTGATTTGAAATATATTTCAAAATATCGCTGTCGGCAGGGAAGTCAAGGCATACGCGGACAGAGGCACTCTTCCGGCGGCAGGGGCCAAAAAACAAGGGAGCTCCCGCGGGAACTCCCTTGCCGGCCGCGCCGTCGGCGGCCTTTCCTGTTGACGCCTGTTGGCGGCCAAGCTATTTTTCCCCCAGCATGCGGCGCAGGGGCTTGTGTTTGCTATCCCGGGCGGCGCATGGCGGCCAGCCCCAGCAGGATGGCCCCTGCCTGGGCCACGTTGAGCGAATCGAACCTGCGTGCCAGCGGGATGCGCAGCATCCGGCCGCAGCGTTTGGCCACCCCGGGGCGCAGGCCCTTGTCTTCATTGCCCAGCACCAGGACGGCGGGCAGCTGCATGGCATGCTCGAAGGCATCGGCGGCGCCGGGGCCGCAGCCCGCGCCGTAGATGCTGAACCCGGCCTCCTCGGCCTCGTCCAGCGCATGGGCCAGGTTGGTCACCCGGGCCACGGGCAGGCGCTCCAGGGCCCCGGCAGCGGCGCGATGGGCCGCAGGGCCCAGATAGGCGCTGTTGTGGCGGGGCAGGATCACGCCCGCGCCGCCCAGGGCATACAGGGTGCGGCACAGGGTGCCCACGTTGCCCGGGTCCTGGACCTGGTCCAGGGCCACCACCAGCGGCAGGGGCGCTTCGGACGCGGCCCGCAGCACGTCCGCCAGGTCACGGAAATCCGTGGCCGTCAGGCGCGCCACCACGCCCTGATGGTTGAGCGGCGCGGCCTCGCTGCCGTTCTGCTGGGCGGCCTCGCGGCAGAGCCTGTCCAGGGCCGCCTGATCCACCAGACTGAAGCGCACGCCGCTCTGGCGGCACAGCTGCTGCACGTCCTGGGCATCCCGGGTGCGCAGGCCTTTTTTGCAAAAGACGAGGTCGATGCGCTGCGGGTCGGTCCGCAAAAGTTCCAGCACGGGCTTCATGCCCGGCAGGAGCGGGGTCTCGGAAGGTTGATTCATGGCGTCTCCGGCATGATTGGGGGCGTTGTTGCAGGGAGGGACCGGGAAAAGGTCCCGATCCTTTTTTGTGTACGCAGCTTCCCGGCACATGGCAAGCCGGGGGCACGGGAGTAAGCATGTTCGTTCCTGATTGGCCCGGCAGGGGCCGCGCACGTCTGGGGGTGCTCTGTGTTCTGGCCTTTTGCCTGCTGCTGGCGGGCGGCTGCGGCAGCAAACAGAAAAAAGGACAGCCCCTTTCCATGCCGTCCCTCATCATCCCCGGCGACGAGGGCGGCGAGCCGCTGACCCCTGCGGAACTGGCCGCCTTCCAGAACACGGCCCGCATCGACCGCGACATCCACAAGGCCTCCATGCCGGATGTCGTCCTGCAGTACAAGCACTTCCTGCGCAAGGGGCGCGGGACCATGAGCGTCTTTTCCCGCAATGCCGAGCCTTATCTGGGCTACGCCCGCAAGGTCTTCCGTTCGCGCGGCATGCCTGAGGAGCTGGCCTATCTGGCCCTGGTGGAGAGCGGCTACCGCCCCGATGCGGAATCCCGCGTGGGGGCTCTGGGCGCCTGGCAGTTCATGCCCTATACCGGCATGAAGTACGGCCTGACCCAGGACTGGTGGCTGGACGAACGTCTGGACCCCTACCGCGCCACCGAGGCCGCCGCCGACTATCTCCAGAAACTGTACGGGGATTTCCGCGACTGGCCCACGGCCATCGCCGCCTACAACGCCGGTGAGGGCAAGATGAGCCGGGCCAAGGAAGGCACCGGCGCCCGGAATTTCTATGAGGTGGTGGAACGCAACCACAAGCTGGACGAAAAAGCCCGCCTGCGGCCCGAGACCGTGCAGTATGTGCCGCGCTTCCTGGCCATGAGCAAGATCATGCGCAACCTGCCCCAGCTGGGCTTCACCCCCGTGGACCAGGACAAGCCCGCCCCGGTCCGGCGCCTGACGGCCCGCCCCGGTACCGACCTCATGGCCCTGAGCCGTGCCTGCGGCCTGAGCTGGGAAAGCTTCCAGGGCTACAACCTGCACCACAAGCGGACCATCTCCTCCACCGAGCGTTCCACCTTCGTCTATGTGCCGCTCCAGAACGAGGCCCAGGCCCAGGCCTTCCTGCGCTCGCCGTCGGCCTCGGCCTTCGCCAACTGGCGTCCCACCAGGGTGCAGACCTCGTCCGACTCCCTGGCCCGGATCAGCAAGCGCAGCGGCGTGCCCCTGGAACGCATCCAGGCCGCCAACCCCGAAAAGAAGAAGATCTACGCCGGGGATACCCTGCTGCTGCCGCGCGGCGTGCCCATGTCGCCTTCGGCCGTGGCCGCGGCGGACGGGACGCCCCCGCGGAAAGGACGTTCGTCCGGCCGGGACAGGCAGGAACGCGGCAGGCCCGAACCTTC